>JAGSYM010000239.1 GCA_018262395.1 Nitrospirota bacterium
CAATACCGATTATTTTGATCTTTTCCTTCAAACCAGGCTTTCTATCAATCGCCTGGTAAAGATCGTTCACGATCGGAGCCTCCTTTTGGCAGTAAGGGCAATACATGCTGTATATTTCGACTATGACCAATTCGGCCTTTATTTGAGGAATCGTGAATGTTCCCTTTCCGGTCAAACCAAGATATGCCCTTTCAGCATCCTTTTCAGGTATAAGAAGGGTTATTGACGGGAAAGAGGAACCTTTCTCGGGCATGTTTTCTGCGGTACATACATGCATTGCGGGTAAGACCATGAAGATAGCAGCGATGATTGAAAAAAACATTTTTATTATCGTCATTTACTCCTCCCTGCAGAGTTAGATTTTTGCTTGATGACTTATTTTTATGCACTTGTCAGGTTATGTCAAGACAATTCATTATAGGCTACCCACTCCATTTATTCTCTTGACGGCAGATATGGTATGTGAGCGGATTTGAAGACTGTCGACGACAGAATTCACCTCGGAGGTCCCGATGAATATCGGGATCGAGAATGAGCGAAAATGCTGTGTCTGCGGGCATACAGAGAATATATGAATAAGTCAGACTAAAGATTGAATTTATCACATCTATGAGGTATGCTAATAGGCATAAAAATTTCTTGGGAGGAATTCATAATGGTCAAAAAAACAGTCAAGAAATACGTTTACTTTTTCGGAAATGGAAAAGCTGATGGAAAAGGGGAAATGAAAGACCTTCTCGGCGGTAAAGGGGCCGGACTTGCAGAAATGACCAACCTCAAGATACCCGTACCTGCCGGTTTTACTATAACTACTGAGGCATGTAACGAATATTTCAAGGCAGGAAAAAAATATTCTCCTGGCATGTGGGAACAGGTTGTTGAAAACCTCAGAAAGGTCGAAAAGGCGATGGGGATGAAATTGGGCGACCCTGTTAATCCGCTTCTTGTATCAGTGCGTTCAGGTGCCAAATTCTCCATGCCGGGCATGATGGACACGGTGCTTAATCTCGGTCTGAATGATACAACTATCACTGCGTTAATCAAAAAAACGGGGAATGAACGTTTCGTTTATGACGCATTCAGAAGGTTGATCACTATGTTTGGAAGCATTGTGATGGGTGTCGACAGGCAGAAGTTCGAAAGGGCGCTTGAAGAGATGAAGGAGAAGAGAGGTTTCCGTCTTGATACAGAACTTACTGCTGATGACCTGAAAATCCTTGTTGAGGAATTCAAGCGGATATACAAAAGAAATACCGGAGAGGATTTTCCGACAGAACCCCTGGAACAACTGAAAAAAGCTATCAATGCTGTTTTTGGATCATGGTTTGGAGACAGGGCTGTCAAGTACAGAAAATTAAATGAAATCCCTGATAACCTTGGGACTGCCTGCAATATCCAGTCCATGGTATTTGGAAACCTTGGAGACAATTCCGGAACCGGAGTCGGTTTTACACGAGATCCGTCCACCGGGGAGAAGAGATTTTTTGCAGAGTGCCTCATCAATGCGCAGGGGGAAGATGTCGTAGCAGGGATCAGAACACCGCTGAGGATTGAAGAACTCAGGAAACGGCTGCCAAAAGCTTACGCAGAGCTCGACTCTATTTATAAGAAACTCGAAAAACATTACAAGGACATGCTGGACATAGAATTCACGGTGCAGGAAGGCAAGCTCTACATGCTCCAGACCAGGGTGGGAAAAAGAACTGCAGCTTCAGCACTCAGAATAGCAATTGATATGGTCAAGGAAAAGCTTATCGATAAGAAGACCGCGATCTTGAGGATTGATCCCCAGCAACTTGACCAGCTGCTCCATCCCATGATAGACCCAAAAGCAGAGATAAAAGTTATTGCAAAGGGACTCCCTGCTTCACCGGGTGCTGCTGTCGGGAAAGTTGTATTTACCGCAGAGGATGCTGAGAATGCAGCTGAAAGAGGAGAAAAGGTTATTCTTGTAAGAGCAGAAACATCCCCTGAAGATATCGGGGGCATGGATGCAGCGCAGGGAATCCTTACAGCACGTGGGGGTATGACATCCCACGCCGCTGTCGTAGCTCGCGGTATGGGCAAATGCTGTGTCGCCGGTTGCAGTGCGATAAATATCAGCGAGGTGCAGAAGTACTTTACGGTTAATGACCTTGTCGTAAAAGAATGGGATTACATAACCCTGAATGGAACGACAGGCGAAGTCATGCTCGGTCAGGCACCTCTCGTTACAGCGGAATTAACCGGTGATTTTGGAACATTCATGAAATGGGTTGATGAATACCGGAAACTTGGTGTCAGAGCAAATTCGGATTCCGCTCACGATTCTGAGGTTGCCCGGAGATTCGGTGCAGAAGGGATTGGCCTTTGCAGAACTGAGCATATGTTTTTTGCTCCTGAAAGGATAAGTGCTGTACGTGAAATGATACTTGCTGATGATGCAGAAGGAAGAAGGAAGGCCCTAGTCAAACTCCTACCGATGCAAAAGGGTGACTTCATGGAAATATTCAAGGTTATGAAGGGATTGCCGGTTACCATCCGTCTCCTTGATCCGCCGCTTCATGAATTTCTTCCCCACACTGAAGAGGATATACGGTCTCTTTCCGCATCAATGGAAGTACCGGTTGAGAAACTGAAGGCACGAAACAGATCTTTGGAGGAGTTCAATCCTATGCTCGGCCACCGGGGGTGCAGGCTCGGCATAACCTATCCGGAGATTTACGAAATGCAGGTGAGGGCAATCATCGAGGCTGCATGTGAACTTTCGAAGCAGAAGGTGAAAATAATCCCGGAGATCATGATTCCACTGGTCGGACACGTCAACGAGCTGAAGATGATGCGGGAACTGACTGTAAAGACAGCTGATGAGGTTCAGAAGGCCTATAACACAAAAATTACTTACACAGTTGGTACCATGATAGAATTGCCACGGGCAGCAATAACGGCGGATGAGATTGCTCCACAGGCGGACTTCTATTCCTTTGGGACAAATGACCTCACGCAGACCGCATTTGGTCTTTCACGGGATGACGCAGGACGATTTTTGCCGTATTATGTCGAGAAAGGAATTCTGGAAAATGACCCGTTCATCTCACTTGACCTGAACGGCATAGGGCTCCTCATGCAGATAGGCGTTGAAAAGGGGAGAAAGGTCAAAAAGAACCTGAAAATGGGGATATGCGGTGAACATGGAGGTGATCCGAAGTCTGTGGAGTTCTGCCATAAAATTGGGCTGAACTACGTGAGTTGTTCGCCATACAGAATACCCATTGCCAGACTCGCTGCAGCACAGGCAACTCTTAA
>JAGSYM010000240.1 GCA_018262395.1 Nitrospirota bacterium
CCCTGTCATCAATTGTAAATTATTCCGACAATAGAATTCATTCAGGTGCTTGCTTTAGGGATATATATTCGCAGAAAAATATTTCATTACAATATATTACATCAAATATTCATTATGTAAAGAATTCCGATAACCACGAATATTACTGTTATCACGTATGAAATTCTTTACAATACAGTTATTTAGCTAATATTTGTTAAGCGATTTACAGCTCCCTGATGTCAATACATCACAAACCCTGGCGAATCTGCCAAAGTGCAATTTTTATATAAAAAATATTCAATCCCGACATTTTGCGGTCGAAATTACATTGACATCTAAAACCATTCCTCATAATGTTTTAGCGTGATTTACGATAATTTGAGCTGCCCCTGTCACCGTCAAAGGGGACTGATATTGATTTAAGTATATGAAAGCAAATGTAAAACAAAATAAATCCAAGTCGCCTGATAAGCCTCAAACAATTAAGAAATTAGAGAAAAAATTACAGGCCGAGGTTCAACTGTTCCAGGCTATTGCCCAGCAATCTTCGGATATTATTCTTGTTGTGAATCGGGAAGCCATTGTGTTTTATGAAAACGATTCTGTGGAAAGAATTCTAGGATTTAAGGCCCGGGACAGAATTGGTAAAAAAGTATTTGATAATATCCACCCTGATGACCTGAGTTTTGTAACCGATACATTCAATTTATTGCTAGCAGATGAAAATGCCCCTCCTCAGCATAGTGAAGCACGGGTTCGGGACGTCAACGGAACCTGGCATACTTTTGAAGTCGGGGCAAGCAATCTGAAGCAGAATGACTGCGTTGAAGCGATCGTAGTTAATCTCCGTGATATTACCGAACGCAAGCGTGCGGAGAAGGCGCTGCGGGAGAGCGAAGCGCGTCACCATGAGAAAGAGGAGCGTTACCGAAGCATCCTCGACAATATGGAAGAGGCATACTATGAGATAGACCTCAAGGGAAACATGACGTTCTTCAATACCACGGCAATGAGGAAACTCGGTTACACTAAAAATGAAATGATGGGCATGAATTTTCAGCAGTATGTGGAAAAGGACAGTCATCAAAAGGTGTTTGATGCTTTCCACAAGGTTTTCCTGACAGGGGAGCCTATTAAGGGAGTCGATTGGGAGATCATCAGCAAAACAGGTGAGAAGATCCCCGTTGAGAGTTCCATATCCCTGATGCGGGAAGCACAGGGCAACCCCGTTGGGTTCAGGGGAATTATCCGGGATGTTGCCGATCGCAAACGGGCAGACGAGAAATTGCGCCGCGAGGAACAAAGATTTCGTGCTCTGGCAGAGCAATCTGCAGATATCATTGTTATCGTAAATCGGAAAGGTATTATTACCTATGAAAACAGAGCCATTGAAAGAGTTTTAGGATACAAGCCTGAAGAAAGAATTGGCGGTGGCTTATTTGATCTCGTTCACCCGGACGACTTGAAGCATTTAACTGAAATGGCCATCAAAATTGCTAAAGATGTCAACGCCCCCCATCTTCGGTCTGAGATGCGTATCCGTCACAGGGACGGAGACTGGCGCATATTCGAGGTTACGGGGAGCAGCTTGATCAATAACGGGAAAATTGAGGCTGGAATTGTTAATATCCGTGACATTACCCAGCGCAAGCAGGCAGAGGATGCGCTGCGGAAAAGCGAAGCACGTTCCCGGGAAAGAGAGGAGCGTTACCGGAATATTCTCGATAACATGGAGGAAGCCTACTATGAGGTGGATCTAAAGGGAAACCTGACGTTTTTCAATGCTGCAGCAGTGATGAATCTCGGCTACACGGATAAGCTGATGATGGGTTTGAACTTCCGCGAGTATGTGGACGGAGAAAATGCGAACAAGGTGTTTGAAGCCTACAACAAGGTTTTCCATACCGGAGAATCGGTTAAGGGAGTAGACTGGGAGCTGATCACGAAAGAAAGCGGGAAAATACCCGTAGAGAGTTCCATATCCCTTATACGGGATACAAAGGGCAAGCCTGTCGGGTTCAGAGGAATCATCCGTGATATCACCGAGCGCAAGCGGGCTGAGGAGGCGTTGCGGGAAAGTGAGGAGAAGTTCCGAAACCTCACCGAGACCGCTCAGGACGCGATTGTCACGATCAATATGAATGGGATGATTACTTACGCCAACCCGGCGGCTAAAGCACTAGCTGAAGGTATGGCAGTTGTTGGAATGGCTTTAAAAGATTTCCTGCCCCCTGATTCTGTTGAACATTATTATGATCAAATTTTTGACTTACTCAGCAGGGGCTTCTCAGAGACCCTGTCTTATGAGTCGAAAATCATAAAACCGCAGGGTGATTATCCGCTTTACTTTGATGTAAAGTCCTCCACGCTTTGGAATCGTGGTGAACCTTCGGGAATCCTTTTGGTTGCAAGGGATGCTACGGATCGCAAGCGGACGGAGGAGGAGATCCGCATGATGGCCATTATCGACACCATGACGGGATTATACAATAGAAGGGGCTTTATTTCCCTTGCCGAACAACAAATGAAAACAGCTATTCGAGCCGATAAAAAAATGCTTCTATTTTTCATCGACCTCGACGGTCTGAAGTTTATCAACGACACCTGGGGGCACGAAGAGGGCGACCGAACACTGAAAAGAACATCCATCATTCTGAAAAATACCTTCAGGGATTCCGATATCGTTGCCCGTCTCGGGGGAGATGAATTCGCCGCTCTTGTTTTTGACAGCCCCGAACTGCCGGAAGTTATTTTAAAGCGCTTGCACTGCAGGACCGATGATGAAAATGCTGCTGCAGATCTTCCCTATAAAATTTCCATGAGCATCGGTGTTGCCGATTATGATCCTTCGGTGCCCTGTTCAATCCATGAATTGATGTACCGGGCAGACCAATTGATGTATAATCAAAAAAAAGGGAAAAAACAGGTGGGGAAATACCCTGTTTGATTTTCCGTTAAGGTAAAAATATTCACAACGGATCTGGATTCACTTTAATTTTTTTGATAATATAAAAACATATAGACATTACATGTTAAAAATTATGGGAGAGAGACAATGCCTGACTACAGAGTAAAAATTTCCGAAACACAAGATGAGGATCGGGATTATCATCATTATTTAGTGACTGCAAAAGATGAGCAAGAGGCAAAGGCGTTTGCCATGAAATTTATGGAGCACTTCATTGACGACGACAATGATCCGGAAATAATCGAAAATGGATATACCTTCTACAATAAGGCGGTGATTGTCCGGCTTGAATCAATAAAAGAAACAACTAAGGAGAAGTTCAAGGAATTTCTGCT
>JAGSYM010000025.1 GCA_018262395.1 Nitrospirota bacterium
AGCCACATCTGCATTTTCAGCAATAACCCCGATATCATGCGTTATCAGCAGGATAGCCATGTTTCTCTGTTGCCTGAGGCTTCTGAGCAGATCAAGTATTTGTGCCTGAATCGTTACATCGAGGGCTGTTGTCGGTTCATCCGCAATTAACAGGGAAGGATTACAGGCTATCGCCATGGCGATCATAACCCTCTGTCTCATTCCACCGGACATCTGATGCGGGTATTCATGCAGCCTGATCTCTGGGGAGGGAATTTTTACCGCCCGTAAGAGTTCCGCAGTCTTCTCCATCGCTTCAGATTTTCTCAGACCAAAATGGGTCATGAGGACTTCTGCAACCTGATACCCAATAGTGAGCACCGGATTGAGAGAGGTCATCGGTTCCTGAAATATCATGGACAGTTCTTTCCCCCTGAGTCTCCTCATGGATTCCTTATCAATTCTGAGCAGATTATTTCCCTTAAAGACTATTTCGCCCTCTGTAGAGGCGTTATGAGGGAGGATTCCCATGATGGAGAGGGCTGTCAGGCTTTTTCCGCAACCGCTTTCGCCGACAAGACCGAATACCTGCGCTTCTTCAATTTGAAGATTGAGACCGGAGACTACTTTTACGGCACTGTTGCCTGAACTGAATGATATCGTCAGATCTTTTACCGTGAGGAGGAGCATAGCAGGTTACTCATCCTCCGGATTTGGTCCCCTTGTGAACAGCCACTATCCCCCCTGCCAATGTTTCATAAGAAACAGCCTTCCATCCGGCAGAGGTAATCAAACTGGCAAGTTCTGAGGGACCGGGGAAATCTTTTATGGTATCACCTAAATACTGATATGCAGCCGGGTCTGATCCAAACAGTCTGGAAACAAGGGGTACAAGCTTCGAGAGATACAGGGAATAAACAGCAGAGAAAAAAGGGGTTCGCGGCCGGCTGAATTCAAGACAGACAAAGCAGGCTCCAGGTTTTGCAACGCGATGAAATTCTTTTAATGCGTTTAGTCTGTTTTTTATATTTCTCAAGCCAAAGGTGATGGTTATCGCATCAAACTCTTCATCAGGATAAGGAAGCATTTCAGCATTTCCCTCCCGGAATGTTATAGCATTTTCCATATTCGATTTCCTGATTTTTTTTCGGGCTATTTCGAGCAGCTCGTGTGAAAAGTCTAAGCCTTCAATACGGGCCTTTCCCTTCCAGAAGCTGGACAGTTCAAGAGCCATGTCACCGGTGCCTGTGCAGACATCAAGAATGCTTTTACAGTTTGTTTTCCCTGTCTCCCGAGCCACTTTTTTTCGCCAACCGATATCAAGACCGAGGCTGAGGACATGGTTCAGGAGGTCATAACGGGGACCGATGCTCGAAAACATAGCTTCAACTTTTCTCGCGTCCCGTTCCTTATGGTCAATGGTATTCAATGTTTCCTATGTATAGACTTTTAATATCTTGAATTCTGTATCCCGCTGCGCCGGGATCTTTCCCGCCTTTTGAATCAGATTGACCATCTCATTAACCGTAATCCGGTGAGAAATTCCGGCAGCCCGCACAACATTTTCCTCGATCATGATGCTGCCGAGATCATTGGCTCCGAAAGAGAGGCAAACCTGTCCGATATCCCTCCCCTGCGTAACCCATGATCCCTGAACATTGGGAAAATTGTCCAGAAACAGGCGGCTTATCGACAACATTCGTAAATATTCTATTGAGGAAACTGCCCTACCGCCCAAAGCGGTATTGCCGGGCTGAAATGTCCAGGGGATAAAAGACATACACCCTCCGGTTTTATCCTGTAAGTCCCTGATTTTCCGGAGATGGGAGATTCGGTCCTCGATTGTCTCACCCGTTCCGAACATCATCGTTGCTGTAGTTTTCAGTCCCTGATTATGTGCTTCTTCCATGACATTCAGCCACTGTGCTGAGGATATTTTACGAGGGCTGATCCTTTGTCTTACGCTGTCGACGAGTATCTCAGCGCCTCCGCCCGGGAGCGAATCCAGGCCTGCCTTGATTAATTCCTTCAGGACATCCGAAATAGACAGACCTCCTGATTTTGCGATATGCACAATCTCCGGCGGGGAAAGGCTGTGAATCCTGATAGTGAATTTCTTTTTCAATTCCCGGAACAGGGTCGTGTAGAAATCTAAATGCAGGTCAGGGTTTAGGCCTCCCTGGATCATCACCTGCGTGCCACCAAGTTCGATCGTCTCGGCAACCTTTTTCTCGATCTGCTCTTTACTCAGGACATAGGCCTCAGGATGTTCTTTCGGTCTGTAAAAGGCGCAGAAAGAACATTGATTCTGGCAGATATTTGTGTAATTAATGTTGCGGTCTATCAGAAAAGTAACAACTTCTTCAGGATGTTTGGACGTGCAGACAGCATCCGCCTCATTTGCAAGCTCAAGCAGATCCGCGTTCTGAAAGAGACAAACTGCTTCATCAAACGGTAATCGTTTCTGTAAGGTATTCGATAATCTCTTTTGAATTTTCATTTACACACGCATTGTTCTGTCATTCTGGCTTGTCCCGAATC
This sequence comes from Nitrospirota bacterium, assembly GCA_018262395.1. The sequence continues at coordinate 2,521 of JAGSYM010000025.1, forward strand.
CTTCTGATTTTCTTAATTTGAATGTTTTCAGAAAAATTCCAGACAAGCTGGAATGACAATGATCTTTAAACTCTCTATGTGCAATATATAGTAATCCTTTATGATTGAATATTTACTATGCTTTCATCAGACCTAATACTGATGAATTCCAACGAGGGGACTTTCTCAAGCTCTCCAATCTCATGTGCCAATCTGTAGAAATGGAGGAGCCCATCCTGATATTCCTTTTCGAACGCAAAGTGAAGAGACCTGAAATATGCTGTGAGAAAGGCAGGCTCAAAAGGTTCCCACTTCGCAGCGTATTCGACTATTTCTGGAAGATGCTCCATCGAATAATTCATGGATTTTCTGAAGGTCCCGAATACATTTTCGCACAGTGTGCTTTTGGTTTCGGCAAATGTGCGATTCACCGCCCAGACTGCATACACCATGTTTTTGCCGGTGAATTTTTTCCACTCAACCCCCAGGTCGTATACATGATACTTCCCTGAATCTGCATGATGCTTCAAAGCTATGTCGCCAATAAGCAGGGCTGCATCAGCATCCGAAAGCATACCATAGAGATCAGGGTCCCTGATTATGTAATTCGGTTCGATTTTATATCCGAACTTGAGAATTATTTTCAGGAGTGCGTGTGAAGTGGCAGATGTGCTCGTGAGGGCAATGTTTCTGCCTGATAATTGTTCGACCGGAAAACGACTGAGCAGCAGAATGCTCTTTACTTCACCGTCGGAGCTGACGGTAAAATCCGGAAAGAGCATAAGGGAATCAGCATGACGGGCATATTCTATGGATGAAACCGGCGAAATGTCGAGCTTGCCGTGAATCAGCAAGGCGTTCAGCTCGGTCGGTGTGCCTTTTATAAGTTCAATATCAAGCAGGGCATGGCTCTTTACCAACCCATAGTAAAGAGGGAGGCAATTGAGGAACTGTATGTGTCCAACCTTAGGTCTCAACAGAGACTCCTTTCTGATTCTGATCGTAGATTCTGAGCCTGTTATAGAACGTATCTCTCTCAACAGGGATTCGTCCAGTTGCCCGGATTAATTCCAGCAATTCCTCACGGGAAACAGACTGTCCTGTTTCTGCTCCGGCGGAATGGGTTATCTTCTCTTCGACAACTGTTCCGTCAAGATCATCAACACCGAAAAGGAGTGAGAGTTGAGAAAGCTTTAACCCGAGCATAATCCAGTAGGCTTTGATATGGAGGAAATTATCAAGAACGAGCCTGGCTACAGCGAGCATCTTCAGATTTTCAAAAGCAGTTGGCTTTTGTACATCTGACAACTGCGTATTCCTGGGATGAAATGGGAGAGGGATAAATGCCTGGAATCCGCCCGTTTCATCCTGGAGATCCCGTAATGTAAGAAGATGAACAATCCTCTCTTCGATTGTTTCGATGTGCCCGTATAACATGGTTGCATTGGATTTGAGTCCAAGACTATGCGCAGTTCTCATCACGCGGAGCCATTCCTTTGCGGAGGCTTTTTGTGGACAGACAAGATCCCGCACCCGTGCATGCAATATCTCTGCGCCTCCGCCAGGCAGAGACCCCAAGCCTGCTTTTTGGAGTTCTGTAAGGACTTCCCGAATCGTGAGATGTGAAATTTTAGAAAAATAGTCAATTTCAACCGCAGTAAATGCTTTGATATGCACCTCAGGCATTGCCTGTTTTAACGTCGAAACAATTTGCAGATAATAATCAAAGGGCAGATCAGGATGGAGACCGCTTACAATGTGAAACTCGGTTATCCCGGTATCCCTTGCAGACCGTGCGATGCCAAGCACATCATCGATTGTCATGGCATAGGCGTCAGGGTCTTTTTTATCTCTGCTGAATGCACAGAATTTGCAGCGTGAAACACAGATATTAGTCAGATTAATATGGCGGTTGACATTGAAATATGCATTGGCGCCTGATTTCTTCTCTTTCACTTTATTGGCGAGCTGGCCGATCGAGATGAGATCACTCGACTCCATCAAGGCAAATGCATCCTCCCTGGAGAGTCTGACACCTTTATCTATTTTATCGGCGATATCTCTTATAAAATTCTCTGTCATATTTTTTGATCCAAAGTCCAGCGATAAAAGTTGTCATTGCGAGCAAAGCAAAGCAATCTCGTAGTTTCAAAGAGATTGCCACGCACCTTTCAGGTGCTCGCAATGACAGGGTTATTAAGCGTTTAAAATGCTTATCGCGGGATTTGGGTTAATCTTTCTTCCCTATCCCGTTTTCCAGCCTTTCAACAGATTATGCTCAATCTTCAGACAATTCAGCACCTTGCCTACGATGAAATTGACCATGTCATCAACTGTCTTTGGATGATGATAAAATGCCGGCATGGCAGGCAGAACCTGCGCCCCGGCCTTTGTAACTTTGACCATATTCTCAAGATGAATAAGACTCAGAGGAGTCTCGCGCACAATTAGGACAAGCTGTCTTTTTTCTTTGAGAGCAACGTCAGCGGTCCGCTCAAGGAGGTTGCCCGAGATGCCATTTGCGATCGCTCCCAGTTTCCCGACACTGCACGGAATAATGACAACAGCTTCGAATACATTCGAGCCGCTCATGAACGGTGCGGTAAAGTCATCATTCTCCCATATTCTGATCGGGAATTCATGTGTGGATACGATCAACTTCGCTATTTCTTTCGAGCCTGAAATCCCTAATTCCTCGGCTATCACCTTCTTGCCGGCATTCGTGATAACCACATCGACATGGTGCTTCCTCAACGCAAGTTCATGAATCAACCTGACGCCATAAATGCTCCCGCTTGCTCCAGTAATGCCGATCACATAATCAGACAATGCCCGTCCTCCTGAAGATGACTTCAATCGCAACAAAGCAGAACATCAGCATGCTGATGACTCCGTTCATGGTGAAAAAGGCCATATTCAATTTTGATAAATCGTTTGGTTTGATAATGCTGTTTTCGTAGGCCAGAAGTACGCCGGCAATGAATACCCCGATAAAGTAAAAAATCCCTAAGTCAAGACGGACGCCAGTCCAGGCCAGAAATAAGATCGCGGTGAAATGGAGAAACTTGGTCAATACGAGAGAGGTTCTGATACCAAAGTTCGCAGGGATTGAATACAATCTGTGCTTTTGGTCAAAGTCCATATCCTGTATCGCATAAAATATATCAAATCCTGCTACCCAGCAGAGCACGGCAGCTCCCAATAAAAAAGGTTCTATCGTGATTGAGTTGGTAATGGCAATCCATGCTCCGATCGGCGCGAGGCCAAGACAGAGACCGAGGACAAAATGGGAGAGCCACGTAAACCGTTTCGTATAGGGATAGACCACAAAGGGGATGACCACAAAAGGCCAGAGATACCGGCAGACGGGTGCGAGGCTATAAACGGCGATGAGAAAAACGGTTAAACTTATGAGAGAGAATACGACAACACTGGAGATAGAGAGATGCCCTTTTGGCAATGCCCTTTCAGCGGTCCTCGGATTCCTCCGATCGATTTCCCTATCGATCAGGCGGTTCATTGCCATGGCAAAACTCCGTGCACCTACCATTGCAAGCGTGATCCAGAAAAGCGTGAGGAAATCCGGAACCCGCATTTCTGCAAGGAACGCACCAAGATAAGCGAAGGGCAGCGCAAAGATGCTGTGCTGGAATTTAATCATTTCGAGATAGGTTGCTATCTTATTGAAAGCCATATTCTTTCCACCGTTTGTCTACGAGTTGCCTGATTTCATCGGACATCTGAATCTCATCAGGCCATTCCCGTTGATATCCTTCTTCAGGCCATTTCTTCGTTGCGTCAATCCCCATCTTTGCCCCGTAAATAGGCCTGGGTGAAGAATGATCAAGGACATCGAGAGGGCCTTCTGATATGAGAATGTCCCTCGACGGGTCGACATTGTTGAATGCCTTCCATGCCGCCTCAGAGGTATTCTGCACATTCACATCCTCATCAAAAATGAAGATGAACTTCGTGAACATCATCTGCCCGAGTCCCCAAATGGCGTTCATGACCTTCCGGGCATGCATCGGATATGACTTCTTGATTGAAATTAAGGCACAGTTGTGAAAGACACCCTCAAGCGGGAGGTTCATGTCCACGATCTCAGGCATCTGCATTTTGACAAGGGGGAGAAACATCCGCTCAGTGGCCTTCCCCATGTAGCAGTCTTCCATTGGAGGCTTCCCTACGATCGTCGCCGGATAAATCGGATCTTTTCTCTGCGTTATGCAGGTGACATGGAAGACCGGGTACATTCCTGCAACAGAATAATAACCGGTATGGTCGCCGAAAGGTCCCTCAATTTTCTCCTCTGCCGGCTCAACATATCCCTCAAGGATAATTTCAGCATGTGCCGGCACCAGGAGATCCACAGTCCTGGCCTTCACCACTTCAACTGCCTTGCCCCTGAGAAAGCCCGCAAAAAAGAGTTCCTCGATGGTATAAGGCAATGGCGCTGTTGCCGAAAAGATCGTTACCGGGTCTCCGCCGATCGCAACAGCAACCTCAGTTCTCTTCCCGAGCTTTGCATATTTCCGGAAATTCACCGCCCCGTCATGATGGGTATGCCAGTGCATTCCGGTTGTCTTTTCATCAAAGACCTGCATGCGGTACATCCCGAGATTCTGTTTGCCGCTCTCCGGGTCTTTAGTGATGACCAGCGGAAGCGTGATGAACCGCCCGGCGTCCCCAGGCCAGCATTGCAAAATTGGATACTCAAAGAGCGAGAAGTCTTTATCGTTGATGATTTCCTGGCACGGAGCTTTCTTCACCTCTTTTGGTCTGGACGTGCTGAGTTTATAGAGATCGAAAAGGGCTTCGATTTTCTGCATGAATTTCATATCGGGGTCTGTCTTTAAGAGCGATGAAAATTGCTTTCCGATCTCGCCGAAATCATTCAACCCCAACGCCCAGGCCATCCTCTGATAAGAGCCAAAAAGGTTTATTGCAATTGGATACGGAGAACCTTTCACCTTCTCAAAAAGGAGTGCAGGCCCTTGTTTTTTTGAAATCCTGTCAGTGATTTCCGTAACTTCGAGGATCGGATCGACCTCTTTTTTAATTCGAATCAGATCTTTTTTGTCTTCGAGAAATTTGATGAAATCTCTCAGGTCATTGCATACCATTACTTTTCTCCAACAAATCCGGACTTGAATATCTCTTTTAACGTCTTTGTGGGTGAGTAAGTGCTCACTCAATTGTACGGGGATAAACTACTATCTGTCAAAGGACTTCTGATAAGTAGGCACGTTTCCCTTTTACCACAAAATCGGAAAAGATGTGCTATGTTATCAATAAAAGACTCTCAGGAGGTCATCATGCAAGATATTGTCACCAAGGCTATCACTCACGGCGTTTACATTGTAACCGCGAGAACCAAAGAAAAGGTAAACGGAATGACGGCAGCGTGGATATCGCAGGTCTCAATGAATCCGGTACTGCTTATGGTATCGATTGCTCCGGCACGGTTTACCCATGGCTTGATCAAAGAATCAGGATATTTTGCGATAAACGTCCTTGCAGAAGGAGAGGAAGGGTTGGCCCAGAGCTTCGGGTTCAGGAGCGGCAGAAAGCACGACAAATTTCAGAACATCCCGTTTTTTGATGCACCGAATGGTTCGCCAGTCCTGAAGGGTGCAATGGCATTCTTTGAGTGCAAGCTTACTGATACCTTCACTGCCGGTGACCATTCTCTTTTTATTGGGCATGTTGTAGAAGCCAAGCTGTTGAAGAGTGATCAGGAACCATTGATTTTCCGCTGGGATGATTATTTTTAAATTCTCCTCTGAGCGTTTAAAAGAAAATGGTAAAATAAAACTGATTTTTTATGAGTCCTTCAATTTTCAGAGAGAAAGGCTATAGATTCTACTTCCTTTCAAACGAAGAGGTGCGAATCCACATCCATGTTACATGCGAAGATGGAGAGGCTAAATTTTGGCTGGAACCCATAATATCGTTAGCTGTGTCTTATGGGTTGAATCCAAGAAAATTGAACGAAATTCAAAAAATTATTGAGGAGCATACAGATGAAATCATTCAAGCATGGCAAAAGCATTTCAGTAAGCGTTGAAAATATAACCCCATTTGGCATATGGATATTTGTAAAAGAAAAGGAATACTTTTTGAGTTATAAGGATTATCCTTATTTTAAAGAACAAACATTGAATTCCATACAAAATGTTCAATTGCTTCATGGCTATCATTTATACTGGCCAGAGTTGGATGTTGATTTAGAAATTGATAATCTTGAAAATCCTGGGAAATACCCTCTGAAGTCAAAAATAATAAAAAAACATCTATCAAGTAAATCAATGGGCTCCCGGATAGCCGCCCACTAATTAAAACCGTAGTGCATCTTATAAGAGATCAAAGAAAGATTTGTGTTCGTTGACGCTGTTCTTGATGGTCGGCGCAACTGGTGGTTCTTTAACAGCAACGGCTTCTCGGAATTCAATGAACAAAGCAATGCAGAAAGGGTGGAAGAAGGTAAGGATGAGGGATGCAAGG
>JAGSYM010000241.1 GCA_018262395.1 Nitrospirota bacterium
AGATTTTATCGGTGATAAAAACAGTCCTTCACCATACTCTGATGCAGAAAGAAATGAAATATCAGACCAGATACTCATGATCCTTAAGACACTGACCCCGAAAGAGGAAAAGGTCATCAGGATGAGATTCGGCATAGGTGTCGATAGAGACCACACTCTTGAAGAAGTAGGGAGACACTTATCAATCACCCGTGAAAGAGTCAGACAGATTGAGGCCAAAGCCCTCAGAAAGCTGAAACATCCCAGCCGGCTAAGGGCGTTGAAAGTTCTTACAACAGCTTAATCAGTAAATCTGCATTTTATTCAGCCCTGATCAGCAGGTTCCCCGGGATAATGAGACGGTCAGGAGTTTTCTCATTGATCTTCACCACAAGCGCGGTAGCGGTTTTTTCCTCGGTGCTGATTACTTGGAGCAATCCGTTCGGTACATTATAAGGCCTGCCATATAGCCCGCCGGGTGACAGGGTGCCGATGAGATCTCCAGGTTGGAGCCCGTCTTTGCTTCCACGGTCAAGATAAACGATGTCAGAGGTTACGTTCCATATCTGTATTTTCCTGGCTGCCACAACATATCCGTCTATATCAGGCCTTCTGAAAGGCTGCTCAATAACCGGAGGTTTCATTTCATAATAGGGGTTCAATAAGTAGCCGGCATAAATTTCGGTGAAAGACTGCACGATACGCCCAAGAACCTGCCCGTGTTCGATTTTGGTTATTTCAAGGATCCCGACCGGCTCGATGATGGAGCCCATCTTTTCGCGTGTTATCGGGTGCCTGACTTCCCTAAACGGATGATATATATAGAAACGGTCGCCTGGATTAGCCTCGCGAGCAAGCTTTACGTAGACAATATCGTTGTTTCCGTATAGAATCCGTCCGGAAAAGTGTCCGTCAATTGTTCCTGAAAAGGTATAGATGCTGCCAAGAAAGCCGCTTGTCATGTAGATGCTCCGAGCTACAAGAGGAGGGGTAATCTTTACCGGTTCTGACTTAGCCTCTTCCTTCACTGGCTTGAAAGCTTCCTCTGCAACCGGCATCGGCTCATCTTTTGCCACCTTCTCGAGCAGGTAAAGAGGAATCTTGATTGATTGGCCAGGATATATCCTGTCAGGGTTTGATATCTCGGGATTTTCCTTCCATATTTTAGGCCATAAGAACGGATCCTGAAGTTCTTTGCCTGATATGTCCCAGAGCGTGTCGCCTTTTATAACTTTATGCTCCTTAATTTCCGCAGTCTGCGAAAAAGCAAATACCGGTAGTATCAATCCAACTGCTATAAAATAAGGTATAAGTCTTTTAATCAGCATAGTAACGCTCCTTTTTTTAAAGTTTTCCTTCAACTAAAAAATAACCGAGATTAGCAAAAGAGTCAAGTATATTATGCTTTCTATTAGTTAAGAATTAAAAGCAACCAAACAAAAATAGATAATATACAGTCAGATAGAATGATCCAAATAAATCAAAAAATATTCCCAGACTGTATTTTAAAGCCATTTGCAAGGTCTGCGGCAGTGAAAAGCTTCTTGTAATCAACAGTGAAGAACAGGTAAAATTTATCCGCCGCGGGGTGGTTTGCAAGACAGAATAAGATGATACGGAAGAAAAGAGGAAAAAATGATTAAAGAGGCTGTCAACATTTTGGTGAGCGGTATGAGCCTGTCTGAAGCCGAGATGGCAGAATGCATGAATGAGGTAATGGAAGGCAGATCAACAGATGCCCAGATCGGCGCATTTTTGGCAGCCCTGAGGATGAAGGGCGAGACTGTTGATGAGATAACCGGAGCAGCAAGGGTAATGAGAGAAAAAGCTGCAAAGATAAAATCGCCTGAGGGAGTGCTCGATACCTGCGGAACAGGCGGTGATATGTCCCATACGTTCAATATATCCACAACGGTTGCTATAGTGGTTGCAGCGGCTGGTATCCCGGTCGCAAAGCACGGCAACAGATCTGTCTCCAGCAAGTCAGGGAGCGCGGATGTGCTGGAAGCACTTGGCATAAAAATAGATCTTCAGCCTGAAAAGGTCGAGCAATGCCTCTTTGAAACCGGGTTTGGCTTTTTATTTGCGCCTTTGTTTCATCCCGCAATGAAATATGCGATCGGCCCCAGACGTGAAATGGGCATCAGAACAATTTTCAATATACTTGGCCCAATAACAAATCCCGCGGGGGCAAAAAGGCAGATATTGGGGGTATTCTCAAGCCACCTGACCGAAACACTGGCAAAAGTACTCGGCAACCTTGGTGCAGAGGACGCTATGGTAGTCCACGGTGAAGACGGCCTCGATGAGATAACGATCACAGACAGCACAAGGGTATCACGCTTCTCTAAGAATAAAACTGAGAACTATTACCTTTCACCCGAAGACTTTGGCCTTGAACGCAGGAAAAGAGACGATCTGATCGGCGGAGACAAAGATGAGAACGCACGGATTTCGTTACAGATTCTAGGTGGAGAAAAAGGTTCGAAACGAGATATTGTTCTTATAAACTCAGCTGCTGCGCTTGCTGTTGCGGGCAAGACAGATGACCTTCGTATGGCCCTTGAAATCGCGAAAGATACTATTGACTCAGGTAAGGCGCTCAAGAAACTTGAAGATGTTAGAAGGGCCTCAAATTCTTTATAAGATGACAGGGGCAGGCTGAACTGCAACTGCCCCTGTCAGACTAACGCTCGAATTCTGCATCAATGCTTAGTGAACGTGTTCTTCAACCTCCTCATATCCGGTAAACATCGCCTTTATATGAGCGGTGACTGTATGACCCAGTGTCGCGAGGTATACGTGTACGAACAGAAACGATGTGAAGAAGAGAAAAAGAACTACATGTACTGTATCAACGATCTTGATGCCGCCCAATATATTGATCCAGTCTGCAAAGGCTTTTACGTCCCAGAGCAGCAGCCCCGTGGCAAGCTGCAGAGGGATAAGTAGCATCATTATCGCCAGATACGCCAACTGCTGCATCGGGTTGAACTTATTGTCAGCACTGCTGTGGTGAGGGTTTGGCTCTCCAATGAACAGGCCATAGCCGTAGTATCTGGCTTGCTTAACACAGCCGGTGATGAATTTCCTGATATTAAGTGGAGGCAAGTATATCCTTATCTTTCCTGTAAGAATATAAAAAACCAGCCAGATAAGGAAGTTGAAGATGAGAATAAAGCCGAACATGTTGTGAATATCGACTGCTGTCCGGAATTTCATCAAACCAAGAAGCTCACGATACCGGATTTGGAGCCCGGTAACGATCAAAATCAGAAAACTGACGGCATTGACC
>JAGSYM010000242.1 GCA_018262395.1 Nitrospirota bacterium
CCCCAGTTCCGCCATGAGGAGTCCAAGGTTGAAGTTTGCAGGCGCATTCTCGGGCTCGATTTTGAGTGCTTTACGGAGACTTCTCTCAGCTTTTTTCTTATCGCCAAGATTCACATATGCCATCGATATATTGACGTAAGGAACAACCGCATCGGGTCTTAGCTTGATTGCAGTTTCAAAGGATGACACAGCTTTCCTGTATTCGCGAAGGCTCATGTAATAATTGCCGAGGTTATAGTGCGCCCCAAAGTCATCGGGCCGTACCATAAGAGATGATTTAAGTTCATTCAATGCGCTTTGAAAATCTTTACGCTGCTGTTCCGGAATATATTCTACGGGAATTGCCGCGAGAGATGAAATAGTACTGATCCTTACGAGGCGATATTCATCGCGGGTTGTTTTCAGGAGAGCATCGACCGATTCAGGGGTGTAATAGCCCTGGAGCCCTTCAGCTGCAGCAGTTCTGACGAGCGGAGAGGGATCATTGAGCGCCTTTATTAGCACAGGCCATTTCTTCTCGTCCTGACACGCCATGAGAAGACGGAGGAGCGAAGTTGCGTAGACTTGATCGCGGTCTTTGTTTGCGATATACGAAAGCATCTCTTCAAGTCTGTTCCATTCCCCTTTTCGTCCTGCTTCAATTAAACTGGAAACATGGATCACAGGTGACTGATAGTCCCGTGTCCTCCATTTATGCACAAAGTCATCGGCCCATCGGGCGTCTTTGTCCTTATGACAGACGTTGCAGGCGTTCGGTGATCTGAATGCGATTGATGCCGTAGGCATCGGAGGCCTCATGGAATGGTCGCTCCGCTCCATTCGGGCAAACTCTGTTTTCGGCATGTGACAGGAGATGCATTTGCTTCCTTCGCTATCAGGTTTATGGTGAGTATGTACAATCGGATCTTTTACATGCTTATCGTGGCAGGGCATGCATGCGTCATTAAACTTCGCCTTTTTGAACCTGTAACGACCGCTTGACGTATGGCAGTGCATGCATTCGAGCTTCCCTGCTTTCACGCAGGGGCTCATCATCCAAAGCGTATACGTATAATTCTCTCCCAGGTCCCTGCCGTCGGGATAAAAATCGGGATTTTCGAGTGTAGTAAGATCGAAATGGTCGAAGTACTTGTCCCCGGGAGTGAAGCCTGCGGTAATCGGTCCTCCCTTGGTATGACAGGATACGCACATGTGATCACGCTGTTCAGGCGTCATTGTTTTGGTGCTGATGATCTTTAGGTCCTTGAGGGGCTGCCCCTTGGGAATAGCTTTTGCTATCTTGTTGTGTTCCTCGCCGGGGCCATGGCATGTTTCGCAATTGATGCCGGGTTCTGTCCACGTTGATTTGTATGCATCTGTTTCCAGGTCATAGTTTGTTTTCAATTGGCTCACATGGCATCCATAACAAGCCGTATTAAAAGTCAGCATGGGATCTTTCCAGTCCACAGGCCAGTCGGTTGTCTCGATAAAATGACGTACGAAGCTCGCAGTGGTGTCATACCATTTTTTTGTCTTCGCATCATATGATATGGGCAGGACCTGCAATCGTCCGCGTTCCATGGGGGTTAGGAAAAAATAGACGTATTTCCCCCCCATGACATGCTTCACCGTGTAAATCTTTTTGGTTTTTTTGAAACTCTCAATAACTGTTCCTCTATTAATGTCAAAGCGATAGTTCTTATTCTTGATTGTTATGTCTTCCGTCTGCGGAGTCAGGTTATTCTCCGCGAACGCTTTTGTATACGACTGCATCGCAAGCCCGTGATGTGACGTCGACCAGAGTGTATAGAATTTCTCGTGACATTCGCGGCAACTCACTGAACCGGCATAACCAGCCGGCTTTGAGGTTTGCCGACCAAAAACAGGCTCAACAGAGATAAATAAAGATAAAATGAATATGCAAATGATTCGGGTTAAACTTTGAATTACATCTTTTTTCATGAACTCCTCATTAATCATTCGATCTATATTATAAGGATTGTTCCCTATTTTTTGTAGAATCCTGTCATATAAAATGTGAGTTTCCTATTGGCAAATTTATGGTGTAGATTCCTTGCCAACATGCTTCAAAGGACACCAAGAGAATATTGTGAGATGCAGATTATGTCAATGTGCGTTATTATTCATAATCAACAGCAGTTGGATATTTTCGATATCTTACCTCCTATGTAAATGTTTGCGCCCTATCGTGGCTTGTAATAGGGAGAACATCAGCTATGTCCGAAACGCCTCAAAATCTTTCACTCAGCCGCAAACGATTACGGGAGTTTAAAAATGTTGAATAATTCTTCAACAAACATTAGCCGAAGTGATGGACTATCAGTGATCTGAGCCACAAAAAATCTTGGGCTTTCATAGGTGCGTGGCAAGGGTGAAGATGCCTCTCCTGTAGCGATGCAGGCTTCGGAGAGTTGTTCGTCATTCCTGCCCCCGTCTTCACGAGGGTAAACTCCGGCGGGAATCCAGACATTCTATCCCGTACATGTTCTTAAACTTTTTTACGGATGAACCAGTATTTTGTGATAGAATTTTGAATATTGCTAAACAAATTCTCATCTATTGAGAAAAAGAAAGGAGAAAAGATGAAAGGGATTTATGTATTGATACTTGTTGTATTGAGTCTCGGCATCATGACTGCTCCACATGCATACGCTGAAGATGTTAATCCTTGCGAAAAGGACATTGCCAAATTTTGCAAGAATATTGAACCCGGTGACGGGCAGATTCTGAAATGTTTAACATTGCACGAGAAAGATGTAACGCCTTCATGCAGAAAACAGCTTAGCCATATAGAGAAAGCAGTTGAAGAAGTGCAGAACGCCTGTGCAGATGACTATGCGATATTTTGCAGCAGTGTATTGCCAGGCCAGGGAAGAATAGCAGCATGCCTGGAAAAGAACCAGAAAGTCCTGACGCCGAAATGTAAGGAGAATTTAGCAGCGGTGAAACAAAAAGCAAAGGAAATCCAGGAACAAATGAAAAAGAAATAAGGAGGCCTTATTATGGTTAAAATATTTACACAGATTTTCATAACGCTCATCATTGCCCATGTTTTAATTGGTTGTGCAACAACCCAGGTCTCTTCCGTGGAAGAATATCCGTTACGCGTTGGCATTACCCCCAATTATCCTCCGATCATCTTCAAGCAGGACAACACTATTGCCGGGGTTGAGGCAGATCTGGCAAACATGCTTGCGAAGGAACTGAAGACACGCGTTCAGTTTATTCAGCTTGCGTGGGAGAACCAGATTCCCGCCCTCCTGGAA
>JAGSYM010000243.1 GCA_018262395.1 Nitrospirota bacterium
CATCCTGATCTTTTCGACAAGTTGTTGGCCCTCGATAGAAGTTACCCTATACCCTAACAATACCTTCACATTGGGTGCTTTCAGAACGGGATGGTCCTGAACATGCAGTTTTTGCGATGGAGAAATAAGATAGACTGTCTCTGCAACTCTTGAAAGAACCCCCGCCTCCTTCACTGCCTCTTCAGAGTTCCCAATGACACAGACTTTTAACCCCCGGTAAAATGCTGCATCACAGACAGCACAATAACTTACCCCTCTCCCCAGGTATTCACCTTCACCCTTAATCCCTGGCTTTCTTCCCATTGAACCGGTACCGATAATCATGGTCTTCCCGCTGAACCCCCTGTCCATGGCAATCGCTTCCTTTATCTCGTCGGCGATATTTACCCCGATAATCTGTGTTTCGATGTACTCTGCTCCGAAATCGGTCGCCTGCTTTCTCATGATATCAAGGAGTTCCTTGCCGGGAAGAGGCTGGGTAAGTCCCGGATAATTCTCTATCCTGCTTGAGTATGCAAGCGCACCGGCAGTTGCTGACTTATCGAGGATGACGGTCTTCAGTTGTCCCCGTGCCGCATACTGCCCCGCTGCAAGTCCCGCCGGTCCTCCGCCGATGATAATTACATCATAAAGATCTACTGAATCCTCCATGAAATCCTCCTTCAAGACAAGTAGTATAGCAAGAGAATGCAGATGCTATGAGAATATTTTTGATGCCATGAAAAAAATGCTTTTTACCCCAGCAGAATATCCAGAAGCCGCTCGAGCTCTTCGAACGAATAATACTCGATCTCTATTTTCCCTTTTTTGCCCTTATTAACGATTCTCACTTTCGTTCCGAGTCCCCTGATCAGCTTCTCCTCCAGGGATGAAATCTGGGGGTCTTTGGATGCACCGGGCTTTGGAGGGCTGGCGATCTTTTTTGCCAATAATTCCGCTTCCCTCACGCTGAGGCTTTTCTTGATAATTTTGCGTGCCGCGTCTATCTGATGAGCCTTTCCCTCGAGAGCAAGTATCGCTTTCGCATGCCCCATGCTCAGGGATCCATTGTAGATAAAGGATTTTACTTCTTCCGGCAGTTTCAGGAGCCTGAGATAATTTGCGATGGTTGCCCGTTCCTTCCCTACCCGGTCTGAGAGTTCCTCCTGCGTGAGATTGAACTCGATGATCAGCCTGCTGAAGGCCTCTGCTGCTTCTATGGGGTTTAAATCTTCTCTCTGGATATTCTCAATGAGGGCTATTTCGAGGGAATCTTTGGAGGCAACATTCTTTATCAGCGCCGGTATCTTTTTAAGGCCTGCAAGCGAAGCTGCCCTCCACCTGCGCTCGCCGGTGACAAGTCTGAAACTCCCATCCCCGACACGTGAGACAATGACCGGTTGAAGGATTCCCTTTTCTTTTATTGAAGCAGCAAGTTCCTTGAGGGAATCATCCTTGAATGTTTTTCGTGGCTGTTGCTCGCCGGGGAAGATGCGTTGGATATCAAGATAAATGACCTCTTCCCCCTTTTCAGGGATAAGAGCCTCAAGCCCTTTGCCGAGCGCCGTTTTCACTCAATATCTCCTTTGCAAGAGACAGGTAACTCTGTGCACCCTTTGAGCGGATATCATAAAGTATTGCGGGTTTCCCGTAACTGGGGGCTTCTCCAAGGGTGACGTTCCTCGGGATAATGGTGCTGTAAACCTTATCACCGAAATGTTTTCTCACCTCTTCCGCAACCTCCTGTGCCAAATTGTTCCGTGAGTCAAACATCGTGAGAATAATTCCCTCGATCTCCAGATTTGGGTTTAATGAACCCCTCACGCGGCGTAGCGTTCTTGTAAGGAGGCTGAGTCCTTCGAGTGCATAATACTCGCATTGCACCGGAATTATAACAGAATCCGAGGCAACTAGTGCATTTAGTGTCAGCAATCCAAGTGAGGGAGGGCAATCGATAAATATATAGCGATATGTATCCCTGACCATGTTTATCGCATTCAGGAGAATGTGCTCACGCCCCTCTTTCCCGACAAGCTCAACCTCCACTCCCAGGAGATCTACGGTCGAAGGGACAATAGTAAGATGCTCCATAACAGTCGGTTTCAGGGCGTCGCGAATCTCACATGTCCCGGTATAAACATCATACAGGCTACTGTCGAGGTTCTCCCGGACTATGCCGAGTCCGGATGTTGAATTGCCCTGGGGGTCTGTATCGATAATGAGGATATCCTTTCCAGCGAGGGCCAGAGATGCAGCAAGATTGACGGCTGTTGTGGTCTTCCCAACACCGCCCTTCTGGTTGACTATAGTTATTACTTTCCCCATTGGTTCAGGACAGGTTTGATGTATTATTATACCCATCTGATACGGATTATTCATGCTATGTGAGGAAGAGAGAATACCCGCGGTTTTTCGGCTGGAGCCTCAGAATGATATTGTGCCACACTTTCTATGGCGGGCAAACGATCAGCAACATGCGCTGCTTCCGTTAATCAGTCAGCGTTTAACTCTTTTTTCAACCAGTCCCTGAGTTCACCTTCGACTGCATAGATGCCCTTCAACTGACAGACAGGCTTTTCGAATTTTTCCGGCAGATCAAATTTCGCAACGTCAACTGCATCCTCAGAATTTCTCTTGATCAGATAGATATAATATGGTCTCTCCCAGCAGTTTACGAGAAAATAGACTGAATAATCCCGTTTAGATTTAACCGTATATCTTCTGCCTTCACCAGGAGTCCAGATATTCCCCCACTCCAGATACATTCGTACCGCCATGTCCGGAGTCATGTCCCAGTCGATGGAATTTATGAGTGCTCTGTCTTTTTTCAATTCTTCGAGCGTTAACATTGTGACTCTCCTTTTCGCTTTATTTAATAATTTATTGTATAAAATGTTTGTGAACGGAATTCTGTACTGTATCAAAATTCATGCAAAATTATCAACACACTATTCCGTTCCCTGCTGCATCTGCCATGTAATCATTTGTGATATAATTTCCTAAAAAGAGGGGAGGGAAAGGCCTTGTTCTGCAAACTGTCCATACTATTTTTTTCACTTTGCATAACACTTCTGCCTGTTTCAGCAATGGCAGGGGGAAAGGAGGTAACGTCTGTGTCTATCGTAAAAGACATTCACTGGCTTGGCCATGACACATTCAAGGTTGTGGGGGAAAAACTCATTTACACCGACCCTTTCAAGATCAAGAAGAAAGATACGGCTGACATTATCTTAATCACCCATGAGCATTTCGATCACTGCTCTCCTGACGATGTGAAGAATTATCCGGTAAAGTTAAAATCGTCAAACCAGGTGAGAGGATTACTGTTGAAGGCATTGAAATCGAAGCGGTACCATCCTATAACACAAACAAAAAATTTCATCCAAAGGCAAATAACTGGGTTGGGTATATTTTCACCGTAAAAGGGCAACGTATTTATCTTGCTGGTGATACTGATTATATCCCCGAGATGAAGACTTTCAAGGCAGACATAGCTCTCCTTCCGGTCTCCGGAACATATGTTATGACCGCAGATGAAGCGGTGAATGCAGCACTCGACATAAAGCCGAAAATAGCCATACCGATGCATTATGATTCAATTGTCGGTTCAAAAGACGATGCAAGGAAGTTTGCCGATGCTCTCAAGGGTAAGATTGAGGTCATGATCCTGGAAGAAGAATAGGTGTTGTGGACATCGAGGCTGTCAGGTCGGGGATCAAAGAGGACATTGGAAGGGAGATATTCTTTTACGATACCGTTGGATCAACCAATACAGTTGCCCTTGAGCTTGCCGAAGGAACGAACGAAGGCGCGGTTGTAATTTCAGACAGCCAGGAAAGGGGCAGAGGGAGACTCGGTCGCTCGTGGGTGTCTCCTCCCGGTCTCAATATCTATATGAGTATTATTCTCCGGCCCAGAATAACACCCGATCAGGTGACCCTCATTACCTTGCTGTCTGCCGTTGCGTGTGCACATGCCATGAGAAAAACTACCGGTCTTGCCATAGCTGTTAAGTGGCCGAATGATCTGATGGTCGCCGACAAAAAACTGGGGGGCATCCTCACAGAAATCAAAACAACCACGAAGGAAGTGGTCTGTGCGGTCATCGGCATAGGAATTAACGTGAATATGCAGGCTGGTGATTTCCCTGAAGAGATACGCGTGTCAGCCACATCGGTTAAAAACGAGACCGGGCAAAGCTTTTTAAGAGAACGTATTGTTTCGGAGATTCTCAATGAAACCGACCGATGGTACCGGGTTCTGAATTCCGGTCAGAAACAAGAGATTATCTCCGAATGGCAGCGTCTTACCTCAACATTGGGTAGGCAGGTTCTGGTGACTGCCGGGCAGGAAACATATACTGGATTAGCAGAAGCTATAGACGACGGAGGCATCCTGCTGATCCGGCTTCCAACCGGGGAGATAAAGAGAATAAGTTCCGGCGACCTGACCGTTCTGAAATAAATGCTCATCTCCCTGGATATCGGCAACTCGTCAATAAAATTTGGATTTTTCACAAAAAGAGACCTTTTTGTCCGGGATATTCCCACTCATCCTTTCCTGTCATTGTCCCGGTATTCCGCATTGATTCGTCATTTTCTCAGAGAAAAAAATATAGACAAAATACCGGAAGGAATTATAATATCTTCTGTTGTACCGGGCCAGACAGAGGCTTTACGAAAGAGCCTGAAAAGGATGTTCGCTGTAGAGCCCCTTATTATTGATCATACAACTAAGACAGGGATCGCGCTCAATATTCCGAAGCCTGAAGAACTGGGGGCTGACAGGATAGCAAATGCTGTTGCCGCGGTGGAACTGTTCAAATGTCCTGTTGCAGTTATCGATTGCGGGACTGCAACCACGATCAGTGTTGTAGGAAAGAATGCAGACTATATCGGAGGTGCGATATTGCCGGGGATTCGTTTAATGAATGAATCACTTGCGCAAGGTACTTCCCGGTTATCAGAAGTTCAAATCAGTCCGCCCCTTGCTGCATTAGGTGTTGACACTTCTGCATGCATCCGGTCCGGTTTGTTCTATGGGACAGCAGGAGCGGTGGAGAGAATACTGAGCGATATTGAGGGAGAAACCGGGCTGAGACTGAAAATCGTTATGACGGGAGGCAACAGCAGATACATTTCAAAATTTATGCACAGGAAGCACAAAGTGGTGCCTAATCTGAGCCTTGAAGGACTGAGGATTATTTTTACGAGGAATGCAGATGCATGACGAGGAATGCAGATGCATGAACTGAGAAGAGACATTCTCCTTGGCAGATGGGTTGAAGTCCTGTCAGAATCATTAAGCCCTTCAGATTATCTGCTGGTACCAGACAATACACCGGTGGAGGAGACGTGCGCGCTCTGCCCAGGCAGGGAACGGGAAACACCGGTCGAGATTACATCCATGCGAATGCCTAATGGCAATCGGTGGTCGGTACGGGCTCTTCCCAGTCTCCGGCCTATGTTTCAGATAGAAGGCGACTTGGGAAGGAGAGGGGTGGGCATTTATGACAAGATGAACAATATCGGTGCCAACGAAATTCTTGTTGAATCTCCTGAACATAGTACACGGCCTGAGGATATGGGAGTGGACCAGATGGTGCGTGTCATAACCCTCTATCGAAACCGCATTGCTGATCTTGAACGGGATTCAAGGATCAGATACATTTCAAAATTTATGCACAGGAAGCACAAAGTGGTGCCTAATCTGAGCCTTGAAGGACTGAGGATTATTTTTACGAGGAATGCAGATGCATG
>JAGSYM010000026.1 GCA_018262395.1 Nitrospirota bacterium
GGACCTTCTACCTCGCCCCCTATGGTCTTTATTGCCTCGAAATCACCTGGTGAACTGTAGGCAAAGCCGGCCTCGATAACATCAACACCGAGCTTTACAAGCTGTTTTGCAACAGTTAGTTTTTCATGAACATTCATGGATGCACCGGGTGACTGCTCGCCGTCACGCAACGTTGTATCAAATATCCTTATCATTCTCATTCTCATTCTTTTACCCCTGCCTTGCTCTTTTGTTTCTTTCTCCTGGAAAAGAGGATAACATTTTCAATTATACCCCCAATCAGATAAATCATTGCAAATAGAAATAGCGTTATGGGGGGGTGCATGACGATAAGCATCAGAACAATCACAAACGCGACGAGAATCCAGAACGGTCTGCGTTTCCGGAAATCCAGTTCCTTTGCACCGTGAAACCGCAGGGTGCTTACCATAAGAAATGCCAGGAGTATGGTAAGCCCAAGGATATAGATATTCTTACCCGGGGGGGTATCCCACATCTCATAAAAGAAGAGTACCAGAGTCGCTATGATGGTTGCGGCAGCAGGAATCGGCATTCCGGTGAATGACTTGGATTCGGAGGAACCCATCTGAACATTGTAACGGGCAAGCCTGAGGGCACCGCATGCCAGAAACCAGAAAGCTGCTACCCACCCTATTCTGCCGAAGGGTGTAAGCGCCCATTTGTAAATCATTACAGACGGTGCAACACCAAATGCAACCAGGTCCGAGAGCGAATCGAGCTCTATTCCGAATCGGGTGGTACTGTGTGTGAGGCGTGCTACCCATCCGTCTAATCCATCAAATATAGTCGCAAAGAGAATAGCCCATGCCGCATGGAGATAATTTCCCTTCAGCGCAGCAAGGATAGAATAAAATCCGAGGAGCATGCTGCACAGGGTGAGGGTATTCGGAAGGATATATATCCCTTTTCTCATTCTGTAATTATAATAGAAACATGGACTATTTGCTCATTTCCTGTGCTGTATTTTGAGCAACAAAAATCAGGAGTATGGTATTTTTTGCTACAATATGACGTCTGTTTAGAGAGAGTACCGTGACTGAAAATGCTTCTGTGAAAAACAATGAAGAGACCCAAGAACGCATCTGGGGAATGCTCTGTCACCTGACGGCACTCCTCGGATTAGTCGGCATTCCTTTTGGAAATATTTTCGGACCATTGTTGGTATGGCTTTACAAGAAGAATGCATATGCCTTTGTTGATTTGCAGGGGAGAGAATCTCTCAATTTCCAGATTACCATGACTATCCTTGTTCTGGTCGCAGCCCTTCTGATTTACCTGAAAATAGGCATGATGCTGATTTTTGTTTTGGCATCCATAAATGTTGTACTTGTTCTGATCGCATCGGTTCGTGCTTATAGAAGGGAACCCTTCAGTTATCCGTTCCAGATACGATTTTTCAAATAGAGGAAATAGGCTCTGATTTATGCTTTGAGCGGGGGATTTACAAAAGCCTGATCAGTCGTAATGCCATCTGTGATCCGCACAATTCGCCCGTCAACCCGCAATCTTCCTTCAGAAAATAACCGGATTGCCTCAGGATAAATCCTGTGCTCCATTTTCAGAATTCTCTCCGAGAGTGCCTTCTCGGTATCGTCGTGATAAACCGGCACGGCAGCCTGTATAATAATTGGACCAGTATCCATGCCGTCATCCACAAAATGCACGGTGCAGCCCGAAATTTTTACACCGTAATCAAGTGACTGTTTCTGGCCATGCAATCCCGGAAACGAGGGCAGGAGAGCCGGATGGATATTCATGATCCTGTTGGGGAAAGCGCTGACAAGGGGTTTCCCCACAATGCGCATAAATCCCGCCAGGACGACCAGCTCCGCATTCCTTCTTTTCAACTCATCAGCAATTTTCGCATACATTGAGTCCTTTGAGCTGAATTCCTTTGGGCTGACGACGAGATATTCTATGTTGTGCTTCCGTGCTCTCTCAATTGCGAATGCTGCAGGATTGTCAGTTATCAGGACAGCTATTTCAGCAGAAAGTTTTCCTTCGCTTACAGCATCTATAATTGATTGGAAATTTGAACCCCTTCCCGAAGCAAGGACGCCAATTCTCAGAGTTGCTATCGTTCCCTCCGCTCACAACCTGATTTCTATGCGTGCATTTTCCCGTAGACTCTTAATATAACTTCTGTATTTCTCAGCAAACGCTTCTTCCTCAAGCTGTTTGCGGATACTGTCTTTTTGTTCGTCGCTGCTTTTTGCAGAGATCTTTTCCTCAAGTTTGATGATGTGGAGACCCTGGTCAGTCCAGAAGGGCGCACTGACATCCCCTGCCTTCATCGGGGAAAGGACATCAATGAATTCCTTAGCCATGTAACTCTTTTTCACATAGCCGAGATCGCTTCCGATTTTGGCTGACGGGTCTTCCGAATATTCCCATGCGAGAGCAGAGAAATCCTCTCCCCCCTTCAACCTCTGAACAATCATGGCAGCTTTCTCTTCGAGTTCTTTTCTTCTGCTATCATCCTTTGGTTTTCTGAAAAATATCTGTTTCAGCCTGAACTCTTCTTCCCCGGCCAGGCTCAGCTTATGCGACTCTATATATTTTTTCACCTGCTCATCAGTGATAACAATCTTGCTTTTGATCTGATGGTTGATACTCTGACTGATGAGAATCTGATCAGAAAGCCTCTTTTTGTACTCCTCAAAGGTCAGTCCTTCTTTTTTCAGAGACTCCTCTAATGCAGCATCAGTCATTTGATATTTCTTTTTGATGTTTTCAATTGCCTCTTTTACTTCCTCCTCACGTACCTGAAGACCAAGTCTGCCGGCCTCCTGGATCTGAAGCTTCATATCGATGAGCTTTTCGAGAAAAGCAGCCTCATTGTTTTTAAAAATCTTGTTTCTCTCCTCATCATTCAAGGCCTTGACCTGTTCAGACGCTTCTGATTCCATGATCCGGTAAAGCTCACTCCAGGTGATCACCTCTTTATTGACCACCGCAACAACGCGGTCGAGTAATATGGCGGCATGAATTGCTGGGTGAAAGAGAAGCAATACAAAAATGCTGATGAGCAAATCCGCTACACGCCGTCGTATCATGGAATGAATTCAGTTCCTCCCCAACATGATAATAATTTTTATCGACTATTTATACCACAGGAACCTGAGCAAACTCAAACAAAACCATTTAGTTGGAGGTAGCCGCAGCCTTTAGGCTGCGCCAGTGAACGCAGGCTAAAGCCGGTGGCTACAAAACTCCCTTTCTTACTGAAGGATTATACTCAAACTCTGCGTTTGCTTGTTTTCCCTAAAAAGTTATTCTATTATATTATATAGTTACTCTGCGCAGGTGGATTTCGAATCGGTTTTTTATCTCCCGCGGGTGAAAAAAAACTCTCAGCCTGCTGATGGTACAGAAATGAGTTCGGGATGGAAGAAACCCTTCAGAAGATACTCGGTGAATACAGGAAAAATGAGGGAAATATTATATCCATCCTCCAGGATATCGAGAAAGCATTCGGTTTTATCCCTGAGGAAGCCGTACTCTGGTTTTCAAAAAAACTTGACATCCCCGCAAGCCGTTTTTTCGGAACGGCCACCTTCTACTCACAGTTCCACCTCAGACCACGGGGTAAGAATATCATTACTGTCTGCCGAGGCACAGCCTGCCATGTAAAGGGCTCTGAAAAATTGCTGAACAGGCTTTTCCTGGAACTCGATATTCCTCCTGATGAAGAAACAAGCACAGATGCGAAATTCACAATTGAGAAGGTCAATTGTATTGGTGCTTGCGGTATTGCCCCCGTCACAATTCTGAACAAAGAAGTGCTCGGAAAGGTGACCCTCGACAAGCTGATGAAAGAAGTGAGAAAGATCAAGGCACGGGAATAATGGATAAGGATATTTTTATTAAGGTATGCACCGGTACGGGCGGTGTCGCTTCAGGTGGTAAAGAAGTACTTGCAACCTTTAAAGATACAATCTCGGCAGCCGGTATGGAAGCATCGTTCTACGAGCGGTGTTCTGCACAGAGAGTTGGCTGCAGGGGTTTCTGCGCACAGGATGTGCTCGTGGATGTCATCATTAAAGGAGAAAAGACAACATACAAACATGTCAAACCGGATATGGTCGCTAAGATTTTCACTGAACATATTCTCAACGGGACACCTGTTGCAGAATGGATGGTTGATAAGGACTATCACACATTTCATCAAAAACAGACCAAGGTTGTCCTCTCTCACTGTGGCGAGATAGACCCCGAGGATATTCATGCCTATGAAGCTGTTGACGGTTATAAAGCAGCAAAAATATGCCTTACATCGATGAGCTCTGAAGAAATTGTCAATGCCATAAAAAATTCTAATCTGAGGGGGAGAGGCGGTGCAGGCTTTCCGACAGGGCTGAAATGGGAACTCGGGTTAAGAATTAAATCAGACATCAAATACGTAATCTGCAATGGTGATGAAGGTGATCCGGGTGCGTTCATGGACAGGTCTGTCATGGAAGGAGATCCCCATGCTGTTATTGAGGGCATGATTATCTGTGCAAAGGCGACTGAATCTCACCACGGATATATCTACGTGAGAGCTGAATACCCGTTGGCAGTCAGACGTCTTCAGATGGCCATTGACCAGTGCTATAACGCGGGATTCCTCGGTAAAAATATCTTTGGGTCAGGATTTGATTTTGATCTCGAGATATTTCAGGGTGCCGGTGCCTTTGTATGCGGAGAGGCTACAGCGTTGATGCGCTCAATCGAGGGGAAACGTGGTATGCCTACGCCCAAGTTATGGCGTTCAGCCGAAAAGGGCCTGTGGGACAGACCGACAGTCCTGAATAATGTCGAGACCTTTGCAAACATTCCCAGAATCATTCTCCGGGGTGCAGGCTGGTACAGGCGTCTCGGTACAGAGAGGAGCGGCGGCACCAAAGTCTTTTCACTCTCGGGAAAGGTGAAAAATACCGGTCTGATTGAGGTACCCTTAGGTGTCACGCTCAGGGAGATCGTTTATGAGATAGGCGGCGGCATCGAAGGCGGCAAGTCCTTCAAGGCACTGCAGACAGGCGGACCTTCAGGCGGATGCATACCTGAGGAATTGCTTGACACTGAAGTTGATTATGAATCCCTCGCGCAGGCCGGCTCTATCATGGGTTCAGGCGGAATGGTTGTATTGGATGAGACAAGCTGCATGGTGAATACCGCAAAATTCTTTCTTCAGTTCACCCAATCCGAGTCATGCGGGAAATGTCCCCCTTGCAGGATTGGCACAAAAAGGATGCTCGAAATACTGGAAAGGATCACAACCGGAAGGGGCAAAGAGGGCGATCTGGAATTGCTTGAAGAACTCGGGCAGTATATACGGGCAACTTCATTATGCGGATTAGGCATGACTGCTCCTAATCCCGTACTCAGCACCCTAAAATATTTTCGATACGAATACGAGGAACATATCAGAAACAAGAAATGTCCCGCTGCCGTCTGTAAAGATTTGATCACCTATACAATCCTCGAAGATATCTGTAATGGTTGCGGAGCGTGCAAGCGTGTATGTCCTGCAGATGCGATAAGAGGTATCAGGAAAAAACCACACCGCATTGACCAGGAGGTATGTGTTAAATGCGGGACATGCTTTGATGCATGCAAATTTAAGGCAATGACGAAAGCGTGAATAAAAAAGACAGGGTTCGACGATTCCAGGATTCAAGGATTCGAGTGAAAGAATTTGCCCTTGGACCCTCAGCCCCTTGAATCCTTGACCCCTGACTTTTTTTTAAATATGATTACCCTCAATATAGACGGCCAAAAAGTGACGGTAAGAAAACTGTCTACTGTGCTGGATGCGGTGCGGAAACTCGATATCCCGATACCCACCTTATGCCACCATCCTGAACTTTCGCCTTTCGGCGGGTGCAGGCTCTGTCTGGTAGAAATCAAAGGATCGCCAAAACCGGTAGCTTCATGTACAACGTTCGCGCGGGACAGAATGGAAGTAACAACAACAAGCCCCCGTCTGGAACAGCTCAGAAAAACAACGCTCGAACTTATTCTTTCCGATCATCCAAAAGACTGCATGGTCTGTGAAAGAGCGGGCGATTGCAAGCTTCAGGAACTGGCATACTTTTATGGTATCAGAGAAAACCGTTTCGAGGGAGAGCAGAGAGTTTACGAGAAGAAGGATAATAATCCCTTTATCGCAAGGGACATGGAAAAATGCATTCTCTGCGGACAGTGTGTGAGGATATGTGATGAAGTCCAGGGGGTCGGTGCAATCGATTTTGCATACAGAGGATTGAAAACCAAGATCACGCCGCCGTTTGAGAAAGATCTTGATTGTGAATTCTGCGGTCAATGCGTATCAGTCTGTCCGACAGGTGCCCTGACCGGAAAAATGTGGTCTCATAAAGGCAGACAGAATTTTCACGAGGTGGATACCGTTTGCCCTTACTGCGGATGCGGCTGCAATCTGACGCTCTATATCAGACGAAATCAGGTTGTTCGGGTTTCTTCACGGCCGGATACATTCAACGAAGGATGGCTCTGCGCAAAAGGCAGGTTCGGTTATAGTTTCATTCACAGCCCTGACAGACTCACAAAACCTCTGATTCGCACAGCACCGAAATATGATTCTCAGCACGATGTTCATCCTTCATCCTTCTTTAAAGAGGTTTCATGGGAAGAAGCTTTCGAGTATACAGCAGACCGTTTGAAGCAGATTAAAGAAAGCCATGGTCCAAATTCCATCGGCGGACTTTCTTCAGCACGGTGCACCAATGAAGAAAATTATCTTTTCCAGAAGTTCTTCCGTGCAGTAATAGGCACGAACAACATCGACCATTGTGCACGATACTGACACAGTTCATCCCTGGCCGGTCTGGCCGCCGTGTTTGGCTCAGGTGCCATGACAAATTCGATACCGGAAATTGAAAACCATGACGTTATTCTTGTCATCGGGTCAAATACAACAGAGACTCATCCGATCATCGGGCTCAAGATGAAAAAAGCGGTAAGACGGGGAGCTGCACTCATTGTTGCTGATCCAAGGAAAATTGACCTGGTGAGATTCTCCAGCGTATGGCTTCAGCACAAGCCAGGCACTGACACTGCCCTTCTGAATTCCATCATGCACGTTATCATGAAAGAAGATTTAATCGACAAGAAATTTATCATGGAGCGTACAGAAGGCTATGAATCCTATAAGGAATCTTTGGACCAATATACTCCTGAACAAGGATCGCTGATGACAGGTGTTCCCAAGGACGATATTATCAGGGCAGCATTTCTGTACGGGAATGCTGTTCGTCCCGGTATTTATTACACGATGGGGATTACCCAGCATACTCATGGCACAGAGAACGTATATGCGGTAGCAAATCTTGCACTGATGACAGGCAATTTGGGGAGGGAAAGCACCGGAGTGAATCCCTTGAGGGGACAGAACAATGTCCAGGGTGCCACAGATATGGGCTGCATTCCGGATTTTTATCCAGGGTATCAGAAGGTGACGATACCAGTCGTCAGACAAAAGTTTGAGAAGGCATGGGGTATTCACGTATCAGATAGACCGGGCCTTACAGCTACCGAAATGATTGGAGCAGCCCGTGAAGGGACGATCAAAGCCCTCTATATTATGGGAGAGAACCCGGTTTTGAGCGATCCTGATATCAACCACACAATACAAGCTCTGAATAAACTGGATTTCCTCGTCGTTCAGGATATCTTTCTGACCGAAACTGCGGAACTGGCAGATGTAATACTTCCTGCTGCATGCTTTGCCGAAAAGGACGGTACATTCACAAACACTGCGCGAATGGTTCAGCGGGTGAGAAAAGCTCTGGAACCTCCCGGCGAGGCAAAAGAAGATTCTCTCATTATCGTTGAACTCGCAAAGCGCTTCGAATTCGATATGACGTATGACATAATCGAAGATGTCTTCCGGCAAGTAGGAAAACTCTGGCCTGCACTGGCCGGTATCAATTACAGGAGAATAGCAAAGAACGGTCTCCAATGGCCATGTCCAACCCATGATCACCCCGGGACTCCCTATCTGTTCAAAGGTGGTTTCCCACGGGGAAAAGCTACCTTTACCGCAGTACAATTCCGTCCTTCTGATGAATTACCCGATCATGAATATCCCTTTTTGCTATCGACAGGAAGACATCTTTTTCATTATCATACAGGGTCAATGACGAGAAGGGTTGACCCAATAAACCGTGTATCACCTTGTGCGTACATTGAGATTCACCCGGACGATGCACAAACACTGAATGTTCGCGAGGGAGATGCAGTGCGCGTATCCTCTCGAAGGGGGACCATAGAGATAATGGTTCTTGTTTCCGGTCGGCCTGCAAAAGGCATTGTCTTTATCCCCTTTCATTACCGGGAAGCAGCAGCAAATGTACTCACCAATACTGCTCTCGACCCGATCTCGAAGATTCCCGAGCTGAAGGCGTGTGCAGTAAGAATTGAACGGGTAGAAACTTCCCCGAAATAAATACCGTGAAGAGGAGGCATGTGCCATGATCACTACAGATATATTAAAGCAGCAGGTTCTTTTGGAGGGCATCGATGAGTCAGGTTTGAGCAAGATAGCCATGATAACAAAACAGGTTTCTGTGAAAAAAGGCGACCAGCTTTTTAAAGAAAAGGATGAGACCAAAGGACTCTGGCTCGTCCACACAGGGAAAATCGAAATATCAAGGATAACTGCTGATGGCTGGAGGCAGACCCTTGTTGTCCTTCCGGCAGGTCATTTCTTTGGAGAGCTCTCAATTCTTGAGAACAGAAAACACGTAGCTTCTGCTACTGCTCTTGAAGACACTGAGCTTCTGCTGATTCCAAAGGAGGATTTTGATGATTTGGTTCAGAAAGATTGTGTTCTTGCACTGAAGCTCGTAATGAAACTCGCCATTGCCATGAGCAAAAATCTCAGGCGGATGAATGATAAATTCCTGAGTGCGCTGATAAGCTA
>JAGSYM010000244.1 GCA_018262395.1 Nitrospirota bacterium
GTTCCGTCTCCATCACCCACAACAACAAGGGCAGTAAAAGAAAACCGTCTGCCGCCTTTTACGACTTTGGCAACTCTGTTTATGTATACAACCTTATCCTTTAAATTCAGGCCTTCTGCTTCAATCTTCTCCACATATCCTCCATATATATATGTGTTCAGTGTTCAGTTATCAGTTGTTCGTTATGAGCACCTGAAAACCAAATACTGCCACCTCGTCAAAATTCAATCCCTGCTTCCCTGGTGGCTTCAGCTAAGGCTTTAATTGTACCATGATACAGATACCCGCTTCTGTCGAAGACAACTTTCTTTATGCCTTTCTCCAAAGCCCTTTTTGCAATCAGTGCTCCAACTTGCTTTGCTGCATGAACATTTCCTTTGTGTGATTTCTCAGCCCGTAATTCCTTGTCATGAGTTGATGCTGCTACTACCGTTTGTCCCTTTGAGTCATCAATAAGCTGGGCATATATGTGATTCAAACTCCGGCAAACAGACAATCTCAGTCTTGCAGGGGTCCCTGATACTTTCTTCCTTATTCTGCTTTGCCTTCTCTGTCTGGACTCTTTTTTGCTCTCAGTCAAAACAACCTCCACCTTTTCGCTATACGTTATCCGTTATGTACGATTCGTTATCTGTGTTCCGACGAATATTTCGGTTCAAGTAACGCGTAACGATTCGCCGTATTTATTTCTTCCCGGCCTTTCCGACCTTCAACTTAATCCTCTGGCCTGAGTATCTGATCCCCTTTCCTTTATACGCATCAGGGCGTCGCAATGCCTTAAGGCTCGCTGCAACCTGTCCAACTTGCTGTTTATCAACACCGGTAAGGGTAATCTGCACCTGTTTCTGATCAGAAGATGCCTTGATGCCAGGCGGCAGTTGAAACTCGATTGGATGGGAATAACCAAGAGTCAGCATAATCTTATCACCTGAGACCTGTGCCTTATATCCGATGCCGACGATATCAAGAACTTTCTGGTAGCCCTGAGATACCCCTATAACCATATTGGTGATAATACTCCTTGTGAGTCCGTGAAGTGCGCGCTCAATCTTTGTATCACCTGCCCTCTCCACAGATACGACACCCCCGTTGATCGAAACGTTCATTTTATCCGGATAGGTCCAGCTCAATTCCCCTTTTGGACCGATCACATGTATCGTGCTCTCATGGACATCAACAGCAACTTTCTCCGGTATCTCTATTGGTTTTTTGCCGATTCGTGACATACGCTCTCCGCTCCTTTACCACACGTAGCAGATGACTTCCCCGCCAACACCTTCTCGCCGGCATGTTTTATCACTCATAATGCCTTTTGATGTTGTGAGGATAGCGACTCCAAGTCCGCCCATGACTTTTGGTATTTCGTCCTTATTAACATAGAATCTCCGGCCAGGCCTACTAATCCTTCTCAATCCCGTAATGATACTCTGATTATCTACATACTTGGGGATAACCCTCAGAACCCCCTGTTTCCTGTCCTTCAATATTTTGTAAGCTCTTATGAACCCTTCTTCTTTCATGATTTTCGCTATTTCCAGTTTCATCTTGGAAATAGGGATATCAACCTTATCAGACTTGATACGCATAGAGTTCCGTATTCTCGTTAACATGTCTGCAATCGGATCAGTCAGCATTTATGTACCTCCCTTTGGATATTCCCTACCAGCTTGCTTTTGTTACACCTGGTATCTGACCCTCAAGTGCCAGTGTTCGGAAACAAATTCTGCATAAGCCGTACTTTCGTATGTACGCCCTTGGCCTTCCGCATAACTTGCACCGGTGATAAGCCCTCACCTTAAACTTCGGCGGCCTTTTGGTTTTTTCTATCATGCAAACTTTTGCCATTTACCACTCCGTTTTTATTTTTAGTTGTCAGCTGTCAGCTGTCAGTTCATAAGGATTAAAAAACTAAAAACCAACAACAAAAAACTCCCTTAATTCCTGAACGGCATACCAAAATAACGCAAAAGGGCCTTACTTTCCTTATCCGTCTTTGCTGAAGTGCAGAAGACAATGTCAAGCCCGTGAACCATCTCGACTTTATCATAATCTATCTCAGGGAATATGAACTGCTCCTTGAGGCCGAGAGAATAATTACCTCTCCCGTCGAATGATTTGCCTGAAATCCCCCTGAAATCTCTTATTCGGGGGAGGGAAAGACTGATGAATCTGTCGAGAAACTCGTACATCATTTGCCCTCTGAGAGTCACCTTGCAACCAATCGGTGTCCCTTTCCTCAATTTAAAAGCTGCAATCGACTTCTTTGCCTTTGTTACTACAGCCTTTTGTCCGGAAACCAGAGAAAGCTCTTTTTGTGCAGCGTCAAGAAGCTTGATATTCTGGATGGCTTCACCGAGTCCAACATTGAGGACAATTTTCTCTATCCTGGGGACCTCCATAATATTTTTGTAGGAAAATTCCCTCATCATATTCGGAACAACTTCCTTGAGATATTTTTCTTTCAGCCTGGGAATCATTACTGGTCCATAACCTCCCTGCATTTTTTACATACGCGCACTTTCTTACCACCTTGCAAGGACGTGTTGCTGATTCTCGTCGGTTTATTGCACTTCGGGCAAATCAGCATAACATTCGACATGTGGATAGGTGCTTCCTTTTCGATAATGCCGCCCTGTGCATACTTTCTGGATGGCTTCATGTGTTTCTTGATCATATTAATCTTCTCTATGAGAAGACTGTTCTTTAACGGATATACGGAAAGCACCCTCCCGCGTTTCCCTTTTTCCTTACCGCTGATTACTAAGATAGAATCGTTTTTCTTTATACCCAATCCCATAATTCTCCTATAAAACTTCCGG
Source organism: Nitrospirota bacterium (assembly GCA_018262395.1). The sequence goes on from JAGSYM010000244.1 coordinate 2,820, forward strand.
AGCCAAGGAAATAATCTTCGTAAACTCCTTCCACCGGAGTTCCCTCGCTACAGGACCAAATATCCTGGTCCCCACTGGTTCACCCTGAGGATTGATCAGAACAACAGCATTCTGGTCAAAGCGGATATACGAACCGTCACTTCTCCTCTGCTCTTTTCTTGTCCGAACCACAACAGCCTTTGCTACTGATCCCTTCTTAATATTGCTGTCAGGCAAGGCTTCCTTTACACTGACAACCACCACATCCCCGAGCCTCGCATATCTTCTGTGAAACCCTCCGAGAACCTTTATACACTGCACTTTTTTAGCGCCTGAATTATCTGCTACCTCAAGCATACTCCTCAACTGGATCATCTTTCATCACTCCATTCGAACACTATTGTATTACTACCCACCTTTTCTCTTTGCTCAGAGGTTTCGTCTCAATAATCTGCAC
>JAGSYM010000245.1 GCA_018262395.1 Nitrospirota bacterium
GTTGAGCCGGACGTCGAAATATCCATAAGATAAGGGAGGCCCTGTGTTGCCTCTGTTAATGGACTGGAAGTTACAATTTGAAAACTTGCAGCAGGAGGATTTATGGTGAGTGAAAACGATTTGGTAGCAGTATTGCTCTTAGAATCGGTAACTTGAAGCGTAAAGTTATAAGTTCCTACAGCTGAAGGAGTTCCGCAGATATCCGTACAGTCTGTACCGCTTGTGCATGCACAAAGGGAAAGTCCCGGTGGAAGGCTCCCTGCAGTTAGTGCCCACGATGTGCTGCCGGCACAGTTCCCCCCTGCACGAACGGCGCTTCGATACCAGCTTCCGACGGTCCCAGCAGGCATCGGACTTATTGTAGTAATCGATACTATAGCATCGTTAATCGTTATAGAATAATCCTTTGAATAAGTATGCTTGTCTATGCACCCTGCATTGTCACAAACTTGAACCGTAAAATAATACGTACCTGATGAAACAGTAGGTGTTCCGGAAATAGTGGTTGAAGGAGTGCCGGTAGCTGCCATCGTCAAGCCCGCGGGGAGGCTCCCGGCAATAATGCTCCACGTATAACCGGCCTCCGTGCCACCGCTTGCAGTGATTGAAGCAGAATAGGGAGTGCATTCTGTCCCGGCAGAAGGGTTGCCTGAAGCTAATCTGAGCGGTGCTGCCGCTTCGGCATCCGGTACGAGAAAATTCATGAAAGCTGACAGAAAACCTGAAGAAAATCTCATAAAACGCGCGATAAGATTTCCTGACTCGACGGCCTTTTGCCTCTGATTATCAGGTACATTGGTCGCAAACCTAATATCACTTTCATTCGAAGCTATGAGGGGATAAGGCGGGGTGTCAAGATATCCGCATGAGCCGGCAGTATCATCCTTGATTTCCACATTGGCATTACTCACGAGAAACTTACATACCCGTGGTGTCCCAAGGCTGTCAGTGTAAGTAAGAGTCTTTTCCCATGTATTGCTCATGCTTACAAGAGTGTTGACATTCGTCTGTCTGGAAGTCGATTTCCCGCCGACAAGAATACTCTGAAGGAGGTCGTACTTGCTTGTCGTTGCCCAGTTCAGGAGATTCCCGGAATAAAGCCCGGCTGCATCCGGCTCCCATGTAGTGTTATAAGTGTACATAAGGTTCGGTTTATACAAACCTGAATAGGTTTTTGCGGGGTCGTAAGCATCGGTATAAGCGGCTTCACCCATCACTGCTGCGTTGTCCATGAGGATGAGGATATTCGGCTTCACATCTCTCTTTACGTATGGAGGGATAATACAGTAATCCTTCATATCGGCAGCATGGATAGGGAAAGACTCAACGAAAAACAGAAAGAATAACAAAATACAAAAATATTGAAAGAATTTGCTTCTTGTAGTCATGACAACACCTCACTGGAAATTATTAATGGACTGTTATACACCATGCTGCGAAGCATCAAATCTGTCATTCCAACTTGCTTGCCCGCCGTCCTTTTGGAGGGTCCAGAATCTTTCTGAATGGAAGAAGGATTCCCGACAAGCGGGAATGACAGACTGACAGCAGTTTCACTGCAATCAACTGCAAAGTAGCAAAAGTGTCTCATAATTAATCTTCTCCGCATAAATAGACTCTCTTACAAATAGCAACTGTCATGCCATTTTACAACTGCTTGATTTTATTAAATTTTTATTTGCTGGTAGGTAAATGAGGTAAGAAAAGTATGTAACAGATTACATAGTTCTTGAAGAATTCTTAATGGGTATTCAAACCATATTTTTCTGGATTTGTAATGAGCTTGTTGATGTAACCACAGAATTTTTCAAAGTCTTGAAGATTATCCTGGATTATTTTGTACAGTTCCTTCTCTGTGATCTCTGAATAAAAATGAACCATACGGTTTCTATATCCTGCCATCTGTAAGAGTTCTTTTTCTGCAAAACTGACTGGAATTATCTTGTTTTTCCCAAGAAGCAGCGAAATTTCTTTATAAGACGTTGCGCGAGCACCCGGAATCCGTGAAAGAATATGGGAACCTATATCCATTGTTGCCTCCAATGCCCTATGCAAATCATAAAAAGCTATGCGAAAATTATCAGGATTTGAGTGAAACTCGTTAAATGATCTATTTTTATATCTTTCAAGGCTTTTTAAAGATTCTTCTATAGAGGAAACCCTCGACCTAAGAATTTCTTTATTGAGTGGTATCTTTTTCATGAGGTATATCGTTCTGATGCAACGCTATCAAAGTATTCAAGAACAGGGTTAAAGTCCAGATAATGATTTAAAACTTTTTCTTCGTAATCTGCTCTCTTTACGGCATCTTCCTCATAGAGTATCCTACCGGATGTTATCGCATTATATTGCAACGGAATAGGTGCGTTCTGAAGAAAAACAATGTCAAGTTTTCTAAGAAAAGTAGGGCTGAAAACTTTTGCAAATTCCACGTATACGGCGTTATAAAGAGGCAGTGTATCCTGAAGATTCTTAGGGTTTTTCACAACAATGCCAACATCTATATCACTGATGTTTGTTGCTGTTCCATATGCCTCAGATCCGAAGAGATAAACAGCAAGGATGCCAAGTTTTTTCATCGCAGAACCTTTCACTCTTTTCATGTCTTATCTTATCAGCTAACTCTTGCATTGACAAGAATTATTGAAGTGAATGGGAAGGGTTGGAAAAGTATTTTCAGGTTCCTCCACGCTCGTATCATATATGACAACAGTATTTCACTCAGTGGCTCCTCCTGAAATACCAGATCAAGACCTTTTCGATATTTGCAGCGATACTGTCCTTGGCATTGATAATAAAAATCTTATCCCGTATCTGAAAGAGTTCCTTCTCCATTCTCACAATCCCGGGAGGTTCAACAGCCCTCTTTTTATATTCTTCTTCAAACATCGGCACGATCTTGTCTTTCATCCTGAGTTCAGTGTCTACAAAAAAAATGCTTATCTCAGGAGAAAGGTCGATGACCCGGTCAAAAAAGGCTGATATCTCAGTCTGATAGATCTGTTTCGGGGGCGATGATTTGATCTCCATGTATACTATGGACCCATCGACTTTCGCGATAAGGTCATAGTCACCGCCAACCTGCGGCCGCTTGAACCGTATCCCCCATATTGCCTCAATCTCAAACTCCTTTTTAAATATCTCCGCTATGAACCACTCGAGCGTTTCCCCGAAACTCTTTATCGGGCCGGGTATGAGCTTGAAACCATCTGATGCCAATTCAATAAGGCCTGTGTCTCTTAAATATTCA
>JAGSYM010000246.1 GCA_018262395.1 Nitrospirota bacterium
TTACGTCGAGATCGTCCGTTGGCATCATTACCGTCTTGGCGAGGACCTGAGTGGAAAAAGCCAAGCCTGCATCGAGCATCAGTTCCTTGAAACTCGTATGCATGGTAAGGCCCTCAGAGATGACCCTTTTGCAGACGAAGGTGCCTTTGCCCTGCTGTCGCTTGACATAGCCCTGTCTTGCGAGTTCCAAAACAGCAAGCTTGACCGTTGCCTTGCTTACCTCGTAGATTTTGCACAACTCATCTTCCGTGGGTATCTGGGAATCTACACGTAACTCTCCACTTTCTACCTTTGCCTTTAGGAGAGAATAAAGTTGTACGTAAAGCTTCTGAGGCTTTTCTCTATCAATGGGATTGGCAATAACCATATTTGTTAACCCCTCCTTAATTATAACGATATATCGTTATGTCTATTGTTGTTATATTTTTTATTGTTATGTTGTTTTATCATATAAAGATATTACATTATGTTTTTTCCAATTGTCAAGAAATATTTTTTGTGCTAATATTTATTTCATGTTGAACATTATAAGATTGCTCAAAGGCAAAGAAGTTCGATCAAAAGACAGAGGGCAGGAACTCAAACTGACCTTGAAGGCCAGATACAGTAAATTCCTGGATCTGCTGGAACAGAACAATACGGTGCTAATGCTCATGGCGGACATGGAGGAGAAGCTCTCCTCTGAATATCTCTTTGACCGGCAGTATGTAAAGGCGACCGTAGCAGCGATGTCCACGGGGGTCTTAGGGATCATCGATAGTCTCAATGAGATCTCGCACGGCAAGTACAAGGAGCTTTATGCCCGATATGACATCATCAATAAGAAGATCGAAAAGATGCTGTCCCCTGGGAAAGAGATACCCGTCAGCGACCTTGTCATTCCACTTGGCAGCATCAGCGGAGATATGACTGACATTGCAGGCGGCAAGATTGCGCACCTTGGAGAGATAAAGAGCGACCTGGGGCTGCCTGTGCCTGAGGGATTTTCCATTACAGCCTATGCTTTCAAACGATTCCTGGAGCACAACATCCTTGCTGAAAAGGTCAATGCAAGGCTGCATCAATTGGATATAGGAAACATGGAGGAAATAAGCAGATTCTGCCGTGAAATGCAGGACGTGATGGCAGGGGCGGAAATTCCCTCTGATCTCAATGAAGCAATAAGAACGGCAATCGAAATTTTAAAAGCAACAACCAGAATATCTCCGCTGATGGTCTCAGTGCGAAGCAGCGCCAACTATGAAGACGGCGATGTGAGTTTTGCCGGCCAGTACGCCACATTCCTTAACGTACCAGATGAGTTGATCGCTCTTAAATATAAAGAGGTGCTCGCAAGCATCTTTCGACCCCGCGTCGTATTCTATTATAAGACAAAGGGGTTCTCAGAGACGGAGATGGTCATGTCCGTCGGCGTGATGAGCATGATTGATGCAAAGGCTGGAGGGGTGTTATATACAAGGGACCCGAACGACCCTGACAGCGACCGTATAATCATTAATGCGGTATGGGGCCTTGGGAAAACGGTCGTTAATGGCGCAGAGCCCCCTCAATCCTATCTTGTTTCACGGCAGAAGAAGGGGATCCCGGAGAAAAAGTTGTCTGATCAACGCACCATGCTAGTATGTTCCGCAGGCGGGGGCATCGAGGAGGCCCCTGTCCCGGAGGGAAACAGGAATGCGCCGTGTCTGAGCGACGATCAGATAACGACTCTGTCAGAACATGCCGTTGCCCTGGAAACACACTACGGAAGGCCGCAAGACGTAGAGTGGGCCATCGACCAAAACGAACATATATATATACTCCAGAGCAGGCCCCTCAAAACACTCAAGACGCTGGTTCCGTTCATCACGATTCCAAGGAGGCTCGAACAATATAACATCCTTATGGATAGAGGTCTCATTGCAAGCAAGGGCATAGGCTATGGACGGGCCTTTGTATTAAGAGACAGGGCGGACCTAAAAAGCTTCCCTGAAGGCTGGGTGCTCGTGGCGGCAAACATGGCAGTGGATTTTGTGGTCGTGATGGACAAGGCCGCGGCCATTGTGATTGACACCGGCAGCATTACATGTCACATGGCCTCGCTCGCAAGGGAATATGAGGTCCCGACGATCGTGGACACCGGCACAGCAACAAGCAACATCAAACACGGACAGGATATCACCGTTGACGCCGTCAATTGCAATGTCTATGAGGGCAGAGTCGAGGAAATACTGAAGTTCACCGTCCAAACCTCGTCGTTCCGGGACACTCACATTTTTAAGACCCTTGAGAGGATATTTAAACGTATATCCCCCCTGAACCTGGTCTCCCCTGAAGCCGAGACCTTCAGTCCTGAACACTGCAGGACCTTTCACGATATAACCAGATTTTCGCATGAGAAGGCAATGTCCGAGATGTTCTCGATCGGGACGGAACATGACATTGACGAATGCCCAGCGGTACAGCTTAAGGCCGGGATTCCCGTGGACGCCCATCTCATCGACCTCGGCGGAGGACTCAGGGAAAATATAACAAAGGCAACTCCTGAGGACATACTTTCAATACCTTTTTCCGTTTTCCTCAAGGGCATGAAGGTCATGAGATGGCCTGAGCCGAGACCTGCTGACGTAAAGGGCTTTCTGGGGATGATTGCGCAGACAGCCTCCATTCCGGAAGGGGAACTTCGCGAGACCGCAGGGCATAGTTATGCCATTCTGTCTGAAAATTATATGAACTTCAGCATAAAGCTGGGATATCACTTCTCCATGGTCGAAGCTTTCGCGGGCGAGAACATAAACGACAATTATATAAAATTTTATTTTAAGGGCGGCGGAGCGACAACAGACAGGAGGATGAGACGCCTCCGACTGATAACGGAGATATTAAAGACAATTGACTTCACCGTGGATGTCAGAGGCGATGTAATGGACGCGGTGCTCCAGAAATTCAAACGGTCTGATATAGAACAAAGACTGGAGATAATGGGCAAGCTCACGGCCTATACCAAGCAACTAGATATGGCCATGTACAACGACGCTGTCACCGACCTCTTTATCGAGGATTTCATCAGGGACCATATAAAACAGTAAAGCACGGCCTTCCTCTAGTAACACGGAACCGACTGCTTTTCACTTTCCTCTCAGCCGTTGCTTAACTTTTCCCGCAGCATCCGGTTTTCCTTTTGGAGCGCGACAAACTTCATCGCCTTTTCTATGGTGAAGAGTATCTGCTCTTTTTTGAACGGCTTTGTTATAAAATCAAAGACCCGGCATCTTCAAGTCCGTAATAACCATGGCAAAGCCGCCATTTTTCGCAAGTTCGAGCGCCTCATGCGGGTTGTTTGTGGTCACAGCCTCGTAAGATGTCTTCTCACTGATAATCATCTGAAGAAGTTTAAGCATATCAGGCTCATCGTCTAAGATTAACAATTTTTCGCTCATAAATCCTCCTGTTTAAAGTGTCAGTGATTAGTGCCCGCGTAGGTTCAATATTATTAATATTACTGACACTGCTGCCTGACACTCTTCACTGTTTTATTGCCGGCAAAGTTATTATAAAAGTTGTTCCGGCATCTTCTGACTCGTCTTTTGTCTTTGTCTCAAAATCTATTGTTCCACCATGTTTTGTTAGTATTCCGTAAGAAACCGAAAGCCCCAAGCCTGTTCCTTCGCCTACTTTCTTGGTAGTAAATAAAGGGTCAAAAATCCTTGAGCGGTGTTCTTTTCTGATACCGTGGCCGGTGTCGGCAAATCTTATCTCAACAAGTTCATTATTATTCAGAGACCTTGTAGCTATCGTTAATGTCCCGCCGCCGTCCATTGCGAAAACAGCATTGTTTATGATATTGAAGAAAACCTGCTGTAATTCCTCAGCGCATTCTTTTACCTTGGGCAAATTTTCACTCAGATTTTTTTTCAGGGAAATTTTTTTCATCAATAATGTATTGCCGACAACAGCTATAACAGCCTCAATGCTTTTATTAATGTCCACCAGTTCTTCCTTGCATTCAGTGTACCGGGCAAAGCTCAGAAGATTTTCAACTACTCTTTTAGCGCGCAGACCGTGTTTCCCTATTGTTTTTAAAATATCAGATTCTTCTGAATCAGGTTTTGCTTTTTCCAAAAGAAGATCAGTAAACCCGAGTATTATGCCGAGCGGATTATTTATCTCATG
>JAGSYM010000247.1 GCA_018262395.1 Nitrospirota bacterium
AAGTCCAATTCAACAAAGGCTGCCGAGTCATCAAAGGCAGACTTGCAGCACTGGCTCAACTCAGCATTAAAGGGCGCGGTTACCGGCTCACCCGGCGCGGCCCTCATCGAGGTTGACACCAACTGGGACGGCACGGTCAACGCTGCTGACATGACCAACACGGCTCTCTTTGGTATGGGAGCTAATGCTGCCACCGCGGTTGTCACCCAGTATATCGCTGCCAGGACGGGCGGGGCCGGGATGAACGGCGTCGAGACCTCACCGTGGGCAGGCATGGGCGGAAACGCAGCCGGTCTGGCGCTCTTTAGAGTAGGGGCACTGGCTGCATGTCCGAACCCTGCAGCACCGGGTCCTCAAGCACAGGTTGAGTTGTCCCCTGCAACAGCCACCACCATTGCTGTCAGGGCTACGGACAACGGTCCTGGCGGAAGCCTTCCTGCTAGCTGCGCTATGCTTATGTGCACAGTCGTATCGTCCGAGTAGTGTCGAAGACAGCGGACGGGAGATATCCCGTCCGCTTTTTTTTTCAACGTGTGAAAAGATCTTGTCATATTCTTCGCAGGAGGTATAATAAAGAGCATGAAAGGCAACCGTGGTTTTACCCTGATAGAACTCCTTATCACAGTAGCTATTATCGGGGTATTGGCAACTGCTTCTGTGACCGCATATATTGGCTCAATCAGGAGCGCTGCCCGGTCAGAGGCATATACTAATCTTCAGAATCTGAGAATGCTTGAGGAACAGGTTTTTGCGGATACCGGAAACTATGCTCTCCTGGGAGCATTGGCGAGGTGGCGGCCGGGACCATCAACGAGTTTTACGTATGTGGTAACCATCGCAAACGGAGTAGGTCTACCCACACCAGTCCCAGTTCCTTATAATGGCGCAACGGCGAATTTGCCACTCCCCACCACTCCTTGTTTCATTGCTAGAGCTACAGGCAATGCAAACACGAGGGTGACTGGCGATATCTTCGCTATAGACTGCAACAACAATAGAAATTTTGACTAATCGAAAATACCGCTATATTGTTACCGATTGCCGCTCTTTCGAAGAAATCAGACGGATTCAAGCGTATCGATAGTATTGATACTCCTTCGAAGCGAAAAGGCAGTTACAAGCAGATTTATCACGAGCAATATCAATGTGGCCGCTCCTATTGCAAACCATGCTTTTTGGCTGAAGGAGCCCTGCTTCATTTCCTTAAGGGCATAGAGAAGAACCGGGGCAGTCTCAAGAGCCAGGGTAAAGAGTATGAAAAAGATCGAGACAATCATCTGTCCTGTGCTGCTTGTTCTGAACTGCTCTATCTGTGATTCTTTAAGCCCGTATTTTAAATCAGAGATGCCAAAGATTATCACAATGCTGACTAGAGAAAAGCATGAGAATAAGATTGTTATGCTATTGAAGAGAATAAATGCCTTTCCAACCCCTATGAAATAAGATGAAAAAATAATGAGAAGCTGGCCCAGTATGGATATCGGGAGCAGGTAAAAAAGAAATTTCGTGCAGACATACCTCTTTGGTGTCAGAGGGGAGGTTTTTATCAACCACAAAGAGACCCCTTCTGATACGATAGCCGGATAAATAATCCTTGAGCACAGCGCAGAAATGATTACCAGTATCAGGCCGAGATTAAAGAATGATACTATGTATTTCAATTGCACTGCATAATCTTCCCAATTTAATGGCAGAGAGGCGATGCTGAACAGATATATAATGATCAAAGAAAATACAATAAGTAACTGTTGCACATTTCGTGAATCCCGGATTTGACAGAGGATCTCTTTCTTTATCAGCATACTGCTTTTGATGCCGAACAAGGAGCTTAAAAACTGAAAAATCTTTGAATGCGGGGCCATTCTTTGAAGAGAGTCAGTCCTCGTAATGTTACGACCTCCTCTTTTTAGGGTAACACTTCCTTCCTGCAAAAGCCCCCATCCCCTGTAATGGTATCTATTAAAGATTGCCTGTGATAACAATGTTGTGATATAGGATGTGAGGAAAAGGAGAGAGACAAAAATGACGGTATTGCTGCTGAACGTCTTGCCCAGGAAATCGAAAATGGATTCGCTCAGCCATCTGTTCGGCAATAATATGAAAGAGGGGGTTTTTAACTCGCTTATAAAAAGCGTCAGGTTGGCAAAAAATTCAGGGTTGACAAACCGTTCCGGTCTGAAAAGCCTCAAAAGCGTGAGCAAGAGTACTGTTGCAATGATGCCGGCAGAGATCATGACTTTTTTCAGCTTTCTCGCCTGAAAAAAACTTGCTATGAAGATTGTTATCCCGGTGCCGATATTTACCAGGATTATCGAAAATGCGACGAAAAGAACCATTGCGTATAAATAATAGTACAGATTGGTTTTATAGAGGGTCCCAACGGAAATAAGCAGGGGCAACCCAAATATGACGAGCATCCAGGATGCTTTTATATGGGTTTCAATAAGTTTTGACAGGAAAAGAGAGGTTCTGTTTACCGGAGAGACAAACAGTATCTCGAGATCTTTTGAATGGTAGAAGGTATTTAATGATACGACAATCCCATTTAAAATCTGAATAAAAACAATAATCAAAAAGACCAGAGAATATCCTTTAACAAGCAGGATCTGGAAGACATCAGCAGAAAGACTCTGTAGTTTGGCCATCCCCAGATTCAGCAGTTTCGTGATCAGAAAAATAAAAAGACCGCTTGAAGCAGCATAGGAAAGGATTTTTCTGTAAAAAGATCGGGAAAACCTGGTGATGTCGTTTTTTATAGACCAAAAAAAAGGGGCAAGAAGTGTGAATAGCTCTGCCATCAGCGCCCCCCGGAAACTTCATAATCAGAAGTTAAGCGGAGGAATATATCTTCGAGATCCTTATCGGAAGACTTTGCGTAATTCTTCAGGTCTTCATTGGTGCCCTGAACGACTACCGAGCCCCTGTTCATGATTGCGATTTTATCACAGATCTGCTCTGCAATGGCAATGATATGTGTAGAGAGAATAATGAGAGTCCCGTCATTTTTGAGTCTGAAAAGAATATCTTTTAATAACCTTACGCCCTTAGGGTCAAGACCGTTGTGGGGTTCATCCAGAATGATCACCCGGGGATTTCTCATGAAGGCTGCTGAAAGCAGAAGTCGCTGTTTCATTCCCATCGAATAACTTCCGATTAACTCATCCTTCCACGCGGCAAGTCCGAATATCTCAAGATACTCTTCAGCATTTTTCCTGAAAGCATCTTCCCCCATGCT
>JAGSYM010000248.1 GCA_018262395.1 Nitrospirota bacterium
ATTAACCGGTTAGAAGCAATAGCAGGGAAAGGAGCTGTGGTTTTCCAATGATACGTTCTTATCTTGAATTTGAAAAACCTATTGAGGAACTCGAACTTAAGATCGAGGAACTGAAAAGGGTGTCCGACGGGAAGGATATTGACATATCAGGAGAAATCAGAAAACTCGAAAAAAAGGTGAGAGATCTGCGTTCCGAGATTTTCACTTCGCTCAGTCCGTGGCAGAAAACCCTCATAGCGCGGCATCCTGACAGACCGTATACCCTGGATTATATCAGTATGATCATGACTGATTTTATTGAATTGCATGGCGACAGAAGATTTGCTGATGACCCTGCAATTGTAGCAGGCATGGCGAAATTGCAGACAGTGCCTGTTGTCGTCGCCGGGCATCAGAAAGGGCGGGGGACAAAGGAAAGGATATTCCGCAATTTCGGGCAACCCCAGCCGGAAGGATATCGGAAAGCTCTCAGGGCGATGAAACTTGCCGAGAGATTCAAGCGTCCAATGATAACCTTCATAGATACCCCGGGTGCATTTCCCGGAATCGGTGCAGAGGAGAGAGGCCAGGCGGAGGCGATTGCAGTTAACCTGATGGAGATGTCGCGGCTCAAGACCCCTGTCATCTCGATAGTCATTGGTGAAGGCGGGAGCGGTGGAGCCCTTGCACTCGGAGTTGCAGACCGCTTGTATATGCTCGAACATTCCTGCTACTCTGTCATCTCACCTGAAGGATGCGCTGCGATCCTCTGGAAGAAGGAGAGTGACCTTGGGGTTGCAGATTTTTCAAGGGCAGCAGATGCACTTAAACTGACTGCTCAGGATCTCCTCCACTTTAAAATAATCGATGGAATAATCCCTGAACCCCACGGAGGAGCTCATAGAAATCCTGAAGAAACAGCAAAGAATATCTCGGAATATCTTATGGCTGCACATGAAGAACTGAAAGCCAAGACCCCGGGGAAGCTCCTTGAAGAGCGGTACCGGAGATTCAGGAAAATCGGGAGCTTCATGGAAGAGGTGGAATAAATACTCCGCGCTCTTTTCCCTTGCATACCTCTCCCTTTTATCAAAATAAGATGGGCTTCTACTGAATCCAGAAAATGCTTTCAAAAAGTGCAAACATTATTCGACAAATTATTTAACTCGATAATTTGATTAAAATATCTTTCATCGCTTTCTGAATAAAATGTGAATGAAACCATCAGCGATAGGTACACTTAGGTATCGACCCCGATATTCATCGGGACTCACAACATCTGCACTTTTTGGGTGAATTCGCATGCCGCAGAGACTCTCTTCTATACCTTCAAAACCGGGTGTCTATGTATTTAACGATACGAGACAAAAAGTGCTGTATGTTGGCAAAGCAAAAAATCTCAGAAACCGCATAAGAAGCTACTTCCAGAAGAAATCGGTCCTCGATCCCCGCAAGGCCTCCATGATGAAGGGGGTGCATGACTTTTCCTATATCGTCACCGCGAATGAACTCGAAGCCTTCGTTCTCGAGGCAAATCTTATCAAGCAATACAAGCCACGGTTTAACATCATCCTCCGTGATGATAAAAATTATCCTTACCTGAAACTGAATGTGCAGGAAGAGTGGCCGGGGATCGAGGTGGTGAGAAAAATTACAAAGGACGGTGCTCTGTATTTCGGCCCCTATGTCCCTGCAGGTGCTCTGTGGGATATCCTTGCCTTTATCAGGAAAAGCTTTCAGTTGCGGGATTGCCGTTTTTCGTTTAATAAACCGATGAAGCCCTGCATTCAGCACCAGATGGGGAGATGTGTTGCGCCATGTGCCGGATATGTCAGCAGAGAGGAATACGCCAAACTGGTCGATGAAATCAGGCTTTTCCTGAGCGGTGAAAAAAAAGACCTCATCGATAGTCTTGAAAAAAAGATGCTGAAACTTTCTCAAGAGATGAAGTATGAAGAGGCTGCCGGAATACGGGACAGGATCAGGGCGATCGAGCGGGCCATGGAGTCCCAGAAGATTGTCGCACCTGAACTCGGGGATATTGATGTCATAGGCTTTTATCAGGAAGGAAATGACGTTCTGTTCAAGGTCTTTTTTATTCGAAGCGGTATCATGATCGGATCAAAAGATTTTCTGGTGCATACAGCACGGGAATTCCCGGCAAAAGAGTTGCTGCATATATTTATTATGCAGTTCTATGTGAAAGATATTATTCCGCCTGCTGAAATAGCATCTCCTGTTCTGCCCGAGGAGGCCAGGACACTGGAGGGATGGCTCGGACAGAGCATGGGGAAGAGGGTAAAGATCAGAAAACCGATGAAGGGGAAGAAGAGAGAACTTGTTGATATGGCCATGGAGAATGCAAACTTTGCGTTCAGGGAGCGGCGAGCGCTGACGACCCATGAGATAGCACTGGATCTCCAGGAGCGGTTGCATCTTGTCCATACTCCCGGAAGTATAGGAGGCTTTGATATTTCAAACATATCGGGTGATGAGGCGGTTGGTGCTTTCGTGTACTGGGAAGAAGGGGATTTTGACAGGGACCGTTATCGAAGGATGAGAATTAAAACAGTCAGGGGGGTTGATGATTATTCAATGATGGAGGAGATGATCGAAAGGGTTATCAGGAATCTCGAAGGCGATGTCCCGGACCTACTTCTGATTGACGGCGGAAAGGGTCATCTGGAAATAGCGAAAAAAGTTGTAGAAAAAAATCGTGCGGCATTGAAGAAAGTGCCTGAGCTCGTTGCGGTTGCCAAGGACCCTGACCGGGCATTCCTGACAACGTCAGATGAACCGGTGAATCTTGAAGACAGAAAACGGTCATCCCTGCTCCTGAAAAGCATACGCGACGAAGCCCACAGATTTGCCGTCGGATATCACAGGAAATTGCGCGGGAAAGCCTTTTTCGCATCGCCGCTTGAAAATGTGAGGGGAATAGGGAAAAAGCGCAGGCTTGAACTGTTACGGGTTTTTGGTAGCATAGAAAATATAAAAAATGCTACCATCGAAGCAATATCCGGCCTGAAAGGTTTTAACAGGAGTGTGGCGGAGAATCTCTTGAGGGAACTGAGGTAAGTCACTGTGAATATCTACATATCAGGTTCGATGGCATATGACAGGATTATGGATTTCCCCGGAAAATTTTCTGATTACATACTTCCGGATAAAATTCATGTCCTGAATGTCTGTTTTAATGTCAACGGTATGTCGGAGAAATTTGGTGGTACGGCCGGCAATATCGCTT
>JAGSYM010000249.1 GCA_018262395.1 Nitrospirota bacterium
TCGCGAACTTCTGCCACATATCTCCGGGCATCTTGCTGAGCATGGAAAGCTTCCCATGCCACGGTATCGCATCGGCATTCAGTCCCCCGGCATTTCCCATATTGCTTCCCCAGTATATCTTTGCATCACTGTTAAGAATCTCCTTGTAAAAACCGGCGTATGGGACGCCAACACGATAACCGGTCCTCGGGACAGGTGTAAAATTGCATACGATGACAAGAAAATTGTCAGGGTCTTTTGCAGCGCGTAGGAATGATATAATGCTGTGGTCAGTATCATGGAAGTCGATCCATCCGAATCCTTCATGATGAAAATCAACCTCATACAGTGCGGGCTCTGAATGATATATCCGGTTCAGGTCCGTGACATACTTCTGGAGACCTTTGTGCGGTGTGAATTCCAGGAGATGCCAGTCAATGCTTTTATCATGATTCCATTCATCCCATTGTCCAAACTCACTACCCATAAAGAGCAGTTTTTTCCCCGGATGGGTGAACATGAATCCGTAGAGCGATCTGAGATTCGCGAACTTCTGCCACATATCTCCGGGCATCTTGCTGAGCATGGAAAGCTTCCCATGCACGACCTCATCATGAGAGAGCACAAGCACAAAGTTTTCCGTAAAGGCATAGAGAAGACTGAAGGTAAGGTTGTTATGGTGGAATCTCCTGTGCACGGGATCTTTCGAAAAATACTCAAGCATGTCATGCATCCATCCCATGTTCCATTTCAAACTGAAACCGAGGCCCCCAAGATATACAGGCTTTGAAACCCCCGGCCATGCGGTTGATTCTTCCGCGACAGTGAGTATTCCGGGATAAAAGTGATGGAGAATCTCATTAAAACTTTTGAGAAAATCTATGGCTCCAAGATTTTCCCTTCCGCCAAACATGTTCGGAATCCACTCGCCCTCCTGCCGTGAATAATCGAGATAGAGCATCGATGCAACAGCATCCACACGGAGACCGTCAATATGATATTTTTCACACCAGAAGAGTGCGTTTGATATCAGAAAATTCTTCACCTCTTTCCTGCCGAAATTGAATATCTTTGTACCCCAGTCGGGGTGGAAACCCAGCCGGGGGTCTTCATGCTCATAGAGACAGGTCCCGTCGAACTCGCCGAGGCCGTGACCATCAGTCGGAAAATGGGCTGGAACCCAATCGAGGAGAACACCGATATTGTTTTGATGACATATATCAACAAAATGCATGAAGTCCTGCGGTCTGCCGAACCTGCTTGTCGGTGCATAATAACTGATCGTCTGATATCCCCAGGATGCATCAAACGGATGCTCAGTGACAGGCATGAGCTCAATATGGGTGTAGCCCATTTGCCGCACGTAGCGGACAAGTTTCTCGGTCATTTCTTCATAAGTAAGATGTCTATCACCTTCCTCCGGTCCCCTCATCCAGGAACCTAAATGAACTTCGTATATCGAAACAGGTGATTCAAGCCAGTTTCTTTCCGAACGATTTTTGAGCCATCGGGCATCACGCCATTGATATGTACTGATATCGCAGACAACAGAGGCGCTTTTCGGCCTTATTTCTGCAAAAAATGCATATGGATCTGCCTTTGTGAGGATTTGTTTCTTCTTTGTCTTAATCTCAAATTTATAAAGGGCACCTTCGCTGAGCCCGGGAATGAAAAGCTCCCAGATTCCTGATGATCCGAGTACACGCATAGGATGGCGTCTGCCGTCCCATCTATTGAAATCTCCCACGACACTTACGCGTTTTGCATTTGGTGCCCAGACAGCAAAGTGGACGCCTTTTATCCCATTGACTTCCATGACACGGGCACCAAGCTTTTCATATAAATTGTAATGCGTGCCTTCGCCGATAAGATGCAAATCGAAATCTGTGAGAACAGGCAGAAAAGAGTAAGGGTCATAAAATTCTGTCACGGTTCCCTCATGTGTCTTTATCCGAATCTGATAGGGAAAAATGTCTTTCATTTCCGGAAGGACAATCTCGAAGAAGCCCTCCCGGTGAATCCTCTCCATCTGATAGAGCTTTTTCGGTTTCAGGTCGATTACCCATGCTTCTGCAGCCTCAGGCAGGAACGCACGTATGGCAACGGCTTTCTTCCCGTCTTTCTTCACCATATGATTGCCAAGAACCTGGAATGGGTCCCAGTGGCTGGCCTGCACAATCAGTTTTATCTGGTCTTTGAGATTATCTTTTGACATGATAGTATTCTCTTGTTGTTTTCAATTTCTCCATAGCAACATGCTCACCTATGAGTGGTTACAGACATTATAGCGCATTTTACCGAATATCATAAGCAAATACCGGGGGAAGTGTTTTTAATAAAAAAATTCTTCCCATGAACGTCTTGAGAAAGAGGTTAAGATATATTCGCAGGTAGCATGATGTGGTCTATCTTTACGCTTATATTCCACACCAAGCCTGCGACCGAGTAATGTAGCGAATCTGAACTACAATGTGTTTGTCCCACATACGAGCAGAGAGGGTTGGTACACGACAAATATGATGAATATTATTTGAAGCAAAGAAATATAATGATCTGGGGGAAGTTTTCAAGTCCTTCATCCAATATGCACCTCTTACATTTTTTATTAAGTCTACAGTTCACTTGAAAATGCGGAGCCTCGGCATGAGATTGGAATAGAGACTTGACCGCACAGAAAGTATCTCATATATCTGAGAAGGTGATTACTGCAAGAAACAAAACTATAACTTCAGGTCCTGTACTTGCTTCAATGATATATTTTATCTATGATTTATGTATGGAAATAGGTAAGCATATGTTAATTCTCCTGACCGTTAGCGTAACTTTTTTTGCTTGCAATTCTGGAATGAAGAAGGGGTTGCCTCCTATAGAGGTTGTTACTTTCGTTGATCTAAACCGGTATGTTGGAACATGGTATGAGATCTCCCGCTTTCCCAACCGTTTTCAAAAAGGATGCGTTGGAACGACTGCAACTTACACAATCCGTAAAGACGGCAAGATTGACGTCCTGAATCAATGCCGAAAGGGTACGCTTGACGGTAAGATTTCTTCCATCAAAGGAACAGCTCAGATAGTTGATAATAAGACAAATGCAAAATTGAAGGTTTCTTTTTTCTGGCCTTTTTCTGGACATTACTGGATTATCGACCTTGGAGAAAATTATGATTATGCTGTCGTGGGTCATCCGGATAGAAAATATTTATGGATATTGAGCCGATCACCAAAAATGGACGAAAAAATATAT
>JAGSYM010000027.1 GCA_018262395.1 Nitrospirota bacterium
GGTTTCTGTAGATGTTGAGGGAACTTATCATAATTTGGGATATTTCCTGAGCAGTCTGACAAGATTAAACAGGATTGTCAATATCAGTAATATGAAACTGGGGAGCCCCAAGTTAGTTAAAAGTGAGAATCAGCTCAGTGCTTCATTCAAGGCTTCAACCTTCTCTGCTATTCCCGAAGGAGAGGAAGTCAAAGCTGATGATAAGGCCGGCAAGAAAAAATGATGAATAAATTGGTATATGTATTAATTTTGCTAGCATTCATAAGCCTGGGGTGCAAGGACAAAGGCGCAACGGACAAAAAGCCTGTCGCTCAAGTACCTGCAGCGGCCGGTCCTGCAGCATCTGCGGCAGTTCAGAAAGAGGAGCCAAAGGTTGAAAAAGAGATATATGTATATGATCCTAAGGGCAGAAGAGATCCCTTTTTGTCTCTGGTTCAGGCTACTAAAGCAAAAGCTCAAATAAAAAAAGGAGCAAGCCCCATAGAGATTTTCGATGTCGATGAAATTAAACTGATTGCAATAGCATGGGACAGCAATCAATATTACGCGCTTATAACTATGCCTGACTCAAAATCCTATACGATCAGAAAGGGGATGACCCTAGGTCTGAACAGCGGTAAAGTTATCGAAATTACAAAAGATTCTGTTTTTATACAAGAACAGATTAAGGACTACAAAGGTCAGACCAAATCTAAAGACACAATATTGAAACTCCGCAAGGAGGAGGAATAATGGAAAAAACTATAATGTTAAGGCTTTGTTTATCAATTGTCGGGTTAATGCTCCTGTTTGGCTGCGCCACAACATCAGGAATGAAGGAAGCATCTACAGTAATGGAAGAAGCATCTTCAGGAGAGGAAATAGCAGTTATTACCGGTATAACGATAGAAGATGCTAATGTAGTTATCAAAAGCAATAAGGATTTTATCTATACTCTATACACTGGGAATGACCCTTATAAAGTAACTATAGAAATCCCAGGTATGTCGATAGGCAAATTCACAGGAAAGATAGTTTCAGATAAACCCGGGATAACAGAGGTAATACCCCAACAGATAAATACTCCGGATGCAGTGGCGAAGATTGATATCATGCTGCAGAGTCCCTCTGCAGTGTCTCCTTCATATAATGACAATACACTCGAGCTTTCTATCAGGAAAGAGGAGCCTGTCGCAGAGCAGCCTGTTGTTTTGTCAGAAATTAAAGAGATGGAATCTAAAGATGTTCAAAGCCAATCCCAGCCAGCGCCTCTTTTGACTGTAAATGAAAAACCGCCCCATGTTATAAAGGCAGCTGAGGAGAATATTCAGCCCGCGACTAAAGCAACCGAGGTCAGCGGCGTAGAAATTAAGAAAACTGCAGACGTTGTAAAAGTATTAATAACCGGAAATGGCACGTTGATTCCTAATGTATTTCCGGTAAATGAAAGAATTGTAATTGATATACCTGATGTATCATTGAATACAACTTTGCCGGATAGTGGGATCTCGCCGCTAAAGGGTATAAGGGCTGGAAAACACAAGGGGAAACTAAGGCTGGTACTCGATCTGAAACAGAAAACCAACTTTGACGTTCATGCAATAGGGAATTCAATAGAGATTTCGCTGCTGGCCAAGGAGACGTTAGTATCTCAAGTATCTCGAGCCTATAATAATTCCGAAAAAACAGTTCCTGCAGCAACCGCATCAGACGTACCTGCAAAGTCGGTCCAGCCTGCGCAGGAACCTGAGAGACTGATTGAAGGGGAATATTCAGGGAAAAAAATATCTCTTGATTTTCAGGATGCAGATGTACGGCCCATATTCAGACTCCTTGCAGATGTCAGTGGCTACAATCTGGTGCTTCATCCAGATGTAAAGGGCAATGTTACCATTAAGCTCTTAAATGTGCCATGGGACCAGGCGTTGGATATAATGCTCAATCTCAATAAGCCACCCCTTGCCAAATCTATTGAGGGCAATATCCTTTGGATTGCGCCGACCAATGTATTGACCCAGATGGCCGAGGAAAAGCAAAAAGCAAAGGATACGGGAGAAAAAACAGAAGAGCTTGTACAGGAGATAATACGCGTTAATTATGCGTCATCCGCTGACATCAGCAGTGCCGTTACCAGTGGCAAACTGCTTACCCCGCGGGGCAACATAGCAATAGATTCGAGGATGAACACGATTATTTTAAAGGACACACAAAAGAGCATAGATAAGATAAAAGAGCTCGTGATTATAATGGATGTTCCGAAGCCGCAGGTTATGATAGAGGCAAAGATAGTAGAAGTTTCGACCAACTACAGCGAATCACTGGGGATAAGATGGGGCGGGTCATTTAATGTCCCGAATTTCCCGAACATATTGGGCGGCGACTTTTCGGTAAATACCCCGACTATACCGGCAGGCTCCGGTACCGAAAATCGCGGAGGCGCCATGAATTTTACTGTGGGAAATGCAAGCAACATAATGGTCAATATGTCACTCTCCGCCCTTGAATCCATCGGCAAGTCCAAGACCTTGTCAAACCCGAGGATCTTAACCATGGACAAGGAGGCTGCCAACATACAGCAGGGACGTTCGTTCTTTGTTCAAACAATAAGTACACAAGGCAGTGTGCAAACAGAGGAGAAAAAGGCCACATTGAGCCTGGATGTTACGCCGCAGATCACGCCTGACGGCTATATCCAGTTGAAGGTTGTTGCTTCAGACGACAGCATTGAAAGCGGCAGTGGCAACGATACTATTGTCAATACAAAGAAACTCTCTACCAATGCCCTTATCAAGAGCGGTGAGACACTGGTATTGGGTGGCATATACACAACAAGTGCAACTGAAAACGAAGACGGAGTGCCTGTTTTAAGCAGGATACCGGGCCTCGGCTGGCTGTTTAAAACAAGAAACATGATTGGTCCTGACACCAAAGAAATGCTAATCTTTTTAACGCCTACTATAGTGGCCAGGCAGCTTTAAGAAGCGCCGGATTTTAAAATAGAGCTAAATGACATATATAATATTTAACCATAGGAGGAATAATGAAGGTCAGACACTTTAGTTTCTTGTTGGTGCTGATATTTGCTGCAGCATCCCTTGCAAGCTGTGGCGGAGGAGGTGGAGCGCCTGGCTCTGATGATACTAATAAAACAGAAGTTCTGATCCAGTCTGTTCTTATCTCCGCTGAGTCGGATGACATTGATGTGGTCAGTCTTCCTTTGCTCTGCGATGGAGAGGATGAAGAACCTCTGACCGACGCCAATGCAACTATGGAGATATCCGCAACGACCATAAATCAAAACCCGGCCTTTTTGTCGCCCTTTCCTGCAAATATTGAGCAATGTTTTATATCGTATACCTCGGCGGTGATCGGAGCACCGATTATTGAATCAAAAACAGTTTATCCCAATTGCAGTTTTATTGACGGAACAACATCCTGCACGGTGGAGCTTCTGAATATAGCGCGGAAAGATCAGTGGTGGGATGACGTTACATCGGGGAAGTTTACGCCTGAGAATGGTCCTACAACATATACCGTGAGTTACTCGTGCACATATCAAAATAGCTTCGGAAAAACAGGACAATTAGGCGGGCGCATGGATATTGACCTCAGTAACTGGCTATCGTGCGGAGGATAAAGGATGAATAAGAATATATTACTTATATTGAGTCTGCTTTCAATACTGGTTTCCCTCAGTGGTTGCGGAGGCGGCGGAGGCGGCGGCCTAAGCGCTGCTCCGGGCACAAATACGGGAGTCCCTTCGGTTGTCAAGCTGTTGGATGTGCAGAATATTGCTCAGACGAATTCAACTCTTTATCTGAAGGCCAAGGTCCTTGATGGCAGTGGAAAACCTGTGCCGAATGTCCCGGTCAATTTTACAAATCTTTCTGCGCCGTTTGGACAGCTAAGCGCAACAACTGCCAATACAGACGCTGCCGGAGTAGCAACAGTAACGCTGCAATCCGCAGAACCTGGTTTTTCTACTGTCCTTGCAGAGATAAATGCTGGCGCAGGCCAGGTCAGGGACAGGCGGTCGGTATTCTTTACGAATCTTATTTTTGGGCTCCCTGAGCCGCCACCACCATTTATGTCTCTTGATGTTGACAGCGTGCCGGGCAATGGCACCTTTAATGAGCCCTCTGACTTTATGCTCTTTGAAAATACGAGTGATGATACCGTTGAGGTTATCGCAACAGTTTTTAACGCGGACGGATCTCGGGTCGGCGCCGGCCAGGCAATCTCATGGACCTCAGACCATCCAGAAGAGGTCGAATTCACAAGGACTGATCCAATAACTGATGGTAATGGACAGGCACAGGCTATAGTAAAGGTGAAAGCTAATAGCCTGAGAGCCACAGAAACACATGTCAATATAGGTGTTGCTTCAGACGATGGCGCAGTTAGTATGGTCACGCTGTATCTTAAGCCCGTGACCGTCAACTCAGTTGTCGTAACTGCCAATCCCTCGACAGTTGACTCAGGCGGCAAGTCAGTAATTACAGCCTTTGTGACCACTACTGCAGGCTCCGCAGTCCCTGACGGCACAAGTGTGTCTTTCAATACTACAGGGGGCGGCGGAACCGAACCGTCGTTTGCCCAGACAGTAGACGGCTTAGTGACTGCAGACTTGACAGCCCCGAGCGTGACAGTAAATACGACTTTAACAGTTACCGCTTCCGCTTCCGGCAAATCAGGCTCGGCAACTGTTACTGTAAGGGCAGCGGTAATACCACCCCCAGAACCAACTCCGTTGGCGATTGTTCCGACCACCGTATCAGTCAACGGAACTAGCGGTGGAACAACTACGTTTAAAATAACAGGAGGCACACCTCCCTATACAACAACATCGTCAAATCTGGCAATAGCTTGCAATTCTACTGATGCTGATTGTATCGGTGCAACAGGAACCTGGTCAGGTGCGTCAGTTCTAGTTACTGTTCCAGCAAATACTCCTGCAGCTTCAGTAACCATTAATGCGTTCGATTCTGCTGGGGCAACAGTGACTGCAACTTTAAATATAGTAATACCATAGTTTTTATCGGCGAGTTATACAAGGGCGGGGTTTCAACCCCGCTCTTTTTTTTTAATCCAACAAAACGCAGAGGCCTGCAAGCGGAAGTCCCTTACAGGCCCGGTTAAGGGGAGCTCCAATAAAGCGGGGTTGGAGAGACGCTGATGTCTATAAAGGCGACCGCCTATAACGACCTGATATGGTTAATTTTCCTTTGTTTTTACAATCGTCTTTCTGGTAATCTATGCAGATGCTGGATTTTTTTAAAAAGCGCGCTTTTTTGAATGCAGCAGGCATTATTATATTGGTACTGGCAATTTCATTTAACCTGGGTAAGGTGCTTGAACTTGTCTCAACAAAAGGAAATGCAGCGAAGACTGAAGGCAAATCTTACGGCATGGCATATTCAAAATCATTAGACACCTTTGCTGCTGCTGTTGAAAAAAACCCTTTCGGGATAAAGGGAGCAAGGTTTTCCGTTATCCGGAAGGAGACGGGAACAGCTGCGGACCCTGAAGGACTTGTCCTGAAGGGAGTGATAACTTATAGGCCTGGCTTTGCTTTTATAGAAAACAAGGACGCTATCCAGAGACTTTTTAAGCTCGGAGATGATGTCTTTGGCGCAGGGAAACTCACTGCTGTCTACCCGGACAGGGTCAGCATCTCGCAGGATGGCGGTGTCTTTGAACTGAAATTCCCTGCCATAGAGACCGTTGCCTCTAAAACCCCGGCGGGCTCTGCTTTACCAGGACAG
The DNA here is from genome assembly GCA_018262395.1 of Nitrospirota bacterium. Next base: position 5,745 of record JAGSYM010000027.1, read on the forward strand.
CCACAGAAAAGCAGAAGAGAAATGACTTTTGACAGGGAGCAGATCAAGAAGTTCCTTGATAATCCCAACGAGCTTCTTACCGGCGCCAGGCTTATGCCGATTCTCAGGGACGGCAAGCAGGAGGGCTTCGTAGTGAGAGAGGTAAAACCCGGGGGGTTTTATGAGACCATGGGGCTTAAGAATGAAGACATAATTCTCAGGGCAAACAACGTGGAACTGAATTCGCCCGGCGACGGGGTGAAGATATTCAACATGATAAAAGAACTTGACAGGATGGAGCTTGACATAATAAGGAAGGGCGTACCTATGACTCAGGTATTCCATATCAATTAGGGGGTATTGTGAAGAAAATATGCATGTGTCTACTTGTTGTTCTTCTGCTGGCCTCGGTCGTCTATGCCGAGCCGAAGAAAAACCTGATAGCAGTGAACCTACAGGACGTTGAGCTTGCCAATGTGGTCAAGTTCATAAGCGACGCAACAGGAAAGAACTTCATATTCGATGAAACGCTCAAGGGCAGGATAACGATAATAGCTCCCTCAAAAATATCGGCTGACGAGGCCTTTTCTCTCTTTACGTCTGTTTTGAACCTTAAGGGCTATACCCTGGTACCGGCGCCGGGCAACCTGCTGAAAATAGTCCCCTCGGGTCAGGCAAAGTCGCTGTCCCCGGAATTTGGAGAGGAAAAGGCCACTGATGCCTATATCACAAAGCTTATACCTCTCAGTTACATAAGCGCTGAAAATGCCCTGAAGTTCTTTCAGCCGCTTATCTCAAAAGAGGGCCATATCTCGGTATTCGGCACAGGCAATTATCTGCTGCTTGTGGAAAATGCCCTGAACATCCAGAGGATCGAGCACATCCTTTCCTTTGTGGACCAACCCCTTGTGAAGGACGATCCTGAGATATACCCGATCAAAAACGGCGTGGCAGAAGACATGGCAAAGATGATCAACGATTCGCTGCAGAAAAAGGACAAGGCAGGGATCGGGGGAGACGACGTGCGGGTCATGGCAGATACCAGGCTCAATGCCCTTATACTGATCGGTTCAAGCTACGCCAAAGAATCGATCAAGAAGCTCATTGCCCTGCTTGACGTCCCCCAGTTAGAACAGACAGGCAGCATAAAGGTCTATTTTCTTGAAAACGCAGATGCCACTGAGCTCTCCAAAGTGCTCGACAGTGTCGTTAAGGGTATAGAGGAAAAGGTCAAGCTGCCTCCGGGCCAGGACACTAAAGGCAAGGTCATTATAACAGCTGACAAGGCGACAAATTCGCTCATAATAAACGCTCCTGCCGGACTTTACCAGAACCTCCTTGGCATCATAAAGGACCTGGACAAGCGGCGCAAGCAGGTATACGTTGAAGCAATGATAGTGGAAGCTTCCCTGGACAAGCTCAAAGAGTTGGGTTCCAAGTGGCGAATCATAGCGGAGAATAACGGGGAGCCTGTTTTTATCACAGGGTTTGGGACAATGGACAGTAATGCCATGGTCGATATAATCACCGGCCTTGCCGGTTTTTCAGTAGGCGGCATGGGCAACTTTTTAGATGTGCCCATAACAGTGGGCACGGAGACATTCACTCTTACTGTGCCTGGATTTTCCGCCCTCTTCAGCTTAAATGAGTTCAGGGACGCTATTAATGTGCTCTCAACTCCGCAGATACTCACCTCCGACAACAAGGAAGCGGAAATTATCGTCGGAGAAAACGTGCCTTTCCTATCCAAGAGGGAGTCTGATCCTGCGAGGCCGGAGAGCCTTTTCAGTGTGATAGAGAGGAAAGACGTGGGCATTACGCTCAAGCTGACACCGCAGATAACCGAGGGAGAGTATGTCAAACTTGACATCTATCAGGAGATTTCAGCACTCAAGCAGGAATCAAATGTTATTGTGCTGGCCCAGGGTCCGACTACCACGAAACGTTCGACAAAGACTTCTGTTGTTGTTAAGGACAATCAGACAGTGGTAATAAGCGGCCTGATGCAGGAAAAGAGCGAGGAAATTATAACCAAGGTGCCGCTGCTCGGCGACATTCCGTTTCTCGGGTACCTTTTCAAGTTCAAGTCATATAATACTCAAAAAACCAATTTGCTGGTTTTCCTTACTCCGCATGTAATCAGGGATTCGGTGGCCCTTGCGTCTTTGTCCAACAGCAAGAAGTCTGATTTTACCAGACAGTTGACCGAAGAGAAGTTCGGTGAGGCTGTTGTAAAACTTAATGCAGGAGTTTCTGAAGCTGATTTTGACAGGTTTCTGAAGCAAAACAGATTTAGGATAAAAGAGAAACTGCAGGAGGGTCTCTACCTTGTTGTGATACCCGGAGACAAGGGTTTTATGGAAATAAAGGATATAATGAGCAGATCCGGTCTGATAGAACATATTGAACCCAACCTGAGGGTGAAGGACCAGTGAACCGGGAAGTCTTATCTCTCCAGCTTTCAGATGTAGATGTTGGAGCGCTTAAGGAAGTCCCCTATGAGTTCTCCAGAAACAACAGGTTCCTTGTTTACAAAAGGGAAGACAACCGGTTGTTCGGCCTTGTCTGCGATGATAACGGCATATTGGCATTGCGAGACATAGCAAAGAACCTCGGCCTTTATTTTGAGTATGGCTTTTGCCCTGAGGAGACGCTTTTGAGTCTGCTTAATCAGGCTTACAGCCTTGTTCCATCGGCTGAAACTGTTATGGGGGAGATTTCAGGGGAAGACCTGAAGATGTTCTCTCAGTCAGCCGAACTTCCAAAGGACCTCCTTGAACTGAAGGACGAGGCGCCGGTAATAAAATTGCTCAACGCGCTTTTTCTTGAAGCAGTGAAGGAGAGGGCCAGCGATATACACATAGAGCCGTACGAGCGGGAACTTGAGGTTAGATTCAGGGTAGATGGGATACTGAAAAAGCTCATAACTCCTCCTAAGATAATACAGGATCCCCTCATCTCACGCATCAAGGTGCTCGCAAACCTTGATATAGCTGAAAAGAGGCTTCCCCAGGACGGGCGTATTCGTCTTATAGTGGGCGGCAAGGACATAGACATAAGGGTCTCTATAATACCCACCTTCTTCGGTGAGAGAGCTGTGTTGAGGATCCTTGACAGGATGAAGGGCGT
>JAGSYM010000250.1 GCA_018262395.1 Nitrospirota bacterium
GGTCTCATGCACCTCTTGGCGGGTTTATGAGGCAGAAAAGGGGTAAGCAATGGTGAGCGAGTCCAGGAAATTCGATCCCAAAAAACTTGCCAAGCTGAACGATCCCAAAAGGCTGGAGTACCTGAATCCCGATCTTATATGGGACAAGGCGGGTCTTAAAGATCCCTCGGTAGTGATTGACATCGGGGCAGGCACCGGCTTTTTTGCTCTTCTTTTCAGCAAGAAAATGAAGAAGGGAAAGGTATATGCCTGCGATATCTCTGATGAAATGCTCTCATGGATGGCGGAATATCTTCCCCCGGAATCAAAGGGCAGGGTTATTCCTGTGAAGATGGAGGAGAGTTCAGTGTCTCTTCCCGATGAGATGGCAGACCTGGTGTATATGATAGACCTCCATCATGAACTTGAGCAGCCTCAGAAGGTCCTCAGAGAGGCGCTTAGACTTTTGAGGAGAGGGGGCAAACTCCTGATAATCGATTGGAAGAAAGAGCAGACGCTTGGAGGCCCTCCCCTTGAGATAAGGGTCACGAAAGAGACCATGGAGTCCCAGATGCTCAAGGCGGGCTTCAGAGATATCATAAAGTATGCTGTCCTCCCGTATCATCATTTCCTGGTTGGAGAAAAGACTTGATATTCGACAGAGCGGGATAAGCTGGACCGTTAGAGAACCTCAGTTGAAACGGATAGCGAGCGCATTCCCCGTCCGCCTCAGGCGGACTGCGGGGTTGACGAGCAAATATAATAGAGAGCAATTCCTTGCGTTAAGATACTCTGCGGTCTTGCCGCAGGGTTCTTCATTAATGCGAAGAGAGAAATATGCCCTGCATTCCCTTGGTTTCCAATATCTCAGGAGTTTCTTTCTATAACCCAAGGCAGAACATAATTAACTTGTTACACTGATGAACCTCGACCCATGTAAAGCTGACGCAAATACCATAACATTTTTATTTTCCATGCGTGTGGTGATAATATAGGACACAATGTCTTTACAAAAAAAGATAATCCTCAGTTTTCTTGTCAGTGCCTTTATTATTGCCCTGCTTTCAGCATTCCTCTATATAAATTTTATCGAGATAAAAAAAGAAATAGTCTTCCTTGAGTTGACAGATACGATACGAAGCAAGTCGCTGCAACTCAGGAGACACGAAAAAAACTATTTTCTTTATGCACCGGCAAAGGCTGAAGATGAGTCAAATGCAATTTATCAGTATCTTACCGAGCTGGATGAAATCCTTAATAACATGAAACCTTCTAAAATAGACAGGACAGCTTCCCTCAAAAATCTTGTACAGACATACCGTGTACAGTTCACCAGATTGGAGAGCCTGGTAAGCACAGTTTCTGGTGAATCCGAGAAGTTTAAGAAATCTTCATCAGCATACTCGAAAGTCATTCGTCTTATTGAGTCCAATTTTCTTGATAAACCGCTTGAGGATGTGCAGTATCTTCAGACGGTCCTTTTGCTACGATCAGATCATACGCTTATAACCACCCTGAAGGAACTTGACAACGAGATAAATTCCCTCAGGAAAACTGGTGAAAACATCCTGACAGTTTCCAAGGAACTTGATAAAACCGCAAGGGAAAAGGTGGACGATTTCATACGAATCTCGCGCAGAGCGATACTTATACTATTCCCTCTCTTCCTGATAGTCGGATTCGGAACAATTCTGTTTATAATCACCAATGTCGTGAAGCGGTTACGGTTGATTATGGACGTTGTGGAAAAGACAGGGGAAGGAATGTTTGTCCATGTCACAGAACCGGCCCATACATGGGGCGGAGACGAGGTGGGACAGCTCATAAGGAAATTTAATTTTATGGAAGAGCAGTTGGCCCAGCGTGAAAAAGAATTGCTCCGCAGCAAGAAGCTCGCTGCAATCGGCACACTTGCGTCAGGGGTTGCCCATGAGCTCAATAATCCCCTCAATAACATCTATACCACTGCCCAGAGACTCCTGAAGAAGACAGGCAAAGAAAGTCCTGAGTTTATTCATAACGGGCTTAATGACATCTTCAGCCAGAGCATGAGAGTCAAAAGCATCGTGGGAGACCTTCTCGAATTTGCGAAGGGGAGAGAGCCCCATCACAGGGCGATAGAGCTGAGAAGTCTTTTATCCGATGTCTACAAGAATCTCGGTAACACAAGAAACACCGAAAAAGTAAAGTTCCTTCTGGAGATGCATCCACAGGAAATTGTTCTGTATGCTGATCCTGAACAAGTGGAACAGGTCTTTATTAATCTCTTTACCAATGCGATTGATGCCATGTCTGGCAATGGTGATCTCACTGTTATTGCTGATGAAGGAAATAGTGCCGTCAAAATAAAGGTGTCAGATATCGGCGAGGGAATGTCAACCGAGACTCTCGAAAAGATATTTGAGCCGTTTTATACCACAAAGGACAAAGGGACAGGACTGGGACTTGCTATTGTGTTCAATATCATCCAGAAACATCGCGGCCGTATACTAGTTGAAAGCGAAGAAGGCAAGGGAACTTCATTCATCATTACGTTACCCAAAACAGCTCAGGGATGAGCATTGATAGAGTCGAGCGTTAATCTATACACTATGTGGAGGGATCTGTAACCATGGCATTCAAGATTCTCATCGCAGAAGATGAAGATATTAGCCTGAATAATATTCTGGATACCTTGCGGGATGAGGGATACGATGTCTCAGGAACAAAAGACGGAACAGAAGCCCTTCAGAAGATTGAGAAAGGCAATTTTGACGTTCTTATCACTGATATAAAGATGCCGGGTCTCAGCGGCATTGAACTGCTCGAAAAGGTAAAAGAGGAATATCCGGACATAGAGGTAATCATCATCACCGGGTTCGGAAGTATCGGATCCGCAGTGGATGCCATGAAAAAAGGAGCATTTGACTATATTACGAAGCCCTTTGATCTGGACGAGTTGACCATGAAGGTCAAGAAGATCATGGATCAGAGGGTCCTCAAAAAAGAAAACATGGCGTTGAAGACGTACTTTGGCATGGATAAGAAGCTCACCATAATTGCAAAGAGCGAGGGCATGAAGAAAATCCTTACTACAATAGATGGGATAAAGGACGCTGATTTCAATATGCTTTTGACAGGAGAGACAGGTGTGGGGAAGAGCCTCATCGCCAAGATCATACACTTTTCCAGCAGGAGACAAGGAAGGTCTTTTCTGTCCGTCAACTGTGCAACCCTGACCGAGGATCTGCTT
>JAGSYM010000251.1 GCA_018262395.1 Nitrospirota bacterium
ATTCACAATCAAGAATCAACTGGAAAATATTCGTGACAATAAAATGAATAAAATATCTCTGACTCCTTTACAGAAACAGAATTTAAGCACTCATGACTTCCGGTCTTTTTTTGAGCTTTCTGCAGTTGGTATAGCACAAGTTGATGTTCGTACAAAGCGATTTCTGCTGGTAAATAAAAAGTTTTGTGATATCACCGGTTACCGGAGGAATGAATTGCTAAAGATGACATTTCCTGATATCACCCATCCGGATGACCGCAAAAGGGATTTAGATTTATATAAACATGCATTGTCAGGCAGTTCAAAGGAATGGATAAGTGAAAAGCGATACATTCGCAAAGACGGACAGGTAATCTGGGTGAATGTTACCGGTACAATTATTTTTAATGACGCCGGAAGGCCTCATCGTTCAGTTGCGTTTATCGAAAATATCAGCGAGCGGAAGAAGTTTCAAGAAGAACTTGGGTGGAGGAAGGCTGAATTTGAAGCTATGTTTCATTCCATATCCGATGCGGTTATCTTCACTGATGCCAATCGTTGCATCAGAATGACTAATCCCGCCTTTACAGCCATGTTTGGATATTCTTCAGAAGAGGTCAAAGAAAGGTCAACTGAATTTCTCTATGCGGACAAAAGGGATTATGTACAGCAGGGGGAAAAGAGATACAGCATAAAGGCAAAAGGAGATCTCCATACGTATGAAATGCGATATCGTCGAAATGATGGATCAGTGTTCTGGGCTGAATCATCGGGTACTCAGGTGAAAGATGCATCTGGCAGAGTTTTAGGATTCATTAGTGTACACCGCGATATTACCGAGACAGTGCATACGAAAGTAATGCTTCAAAAATCACGTGAGGATTTAGAACAAAAGATCGCGGAACGGACAGAGGAACTTACAAGAGTGAATAGGGAGCTCCAGGAAACAGTAGAAAAATTACATCAATGGGAAGATGTTTTGATACGACAGAAACATATTTTGGAGGCATTTTTTAAGCATACGATAACGCCATTTGTTTTTCTCGATAGGAATTTTAATTTCATTCGCGTTAATGATGCATATGCGCGCGCATGTAAACGCGATATAGCTGATTTCCCTGGTCATAATCATTTCGAATTCTATCCCCATAAGGAAAATGAGGCAATATTCAAGCATGTAGTAAAAACGAAAGAGTATTTCCAGGCGATCGCGAAACCTTTTACGTTTCCAGACCATCCGGAGTGGGGCACAACTTACTGGGACTGGACATTGATCCCGGTCTTAGATGACACCGGTGAGGTTGATTTTTTGGTATTCTCACTGAAAGATGTCACATTACGAAAACGGACAGAAGATTTGCTCCGTCAAAATGAAGCCCTCTTGCGGACAGTATTCGATACATTACCGGTGGGTGTATGGATTATTAACAAGGATGGTCAGATTATACAGGGCAATAAGACTGGCCAGGAAATCTGGGCAGGTGCACGTTACGTAGGCATCGATCAGTACGGAGAATATAAGGGCTGGTGGCTGAATACGGGAACGCGAATAGGACCCGAAGAATGGGCTGCTGCCCGTGCCATCAGAAAGGGAGAAATATCGCTGAATGAGGAAATTGAGATTGAGTGTTTTGACGGTTCTCACAAGATCATCCTGAATTCAGGGGTCCCTATCAGGAATGACGAGCAGGAAATCATGGGTGCTTTTATTGTGAACCAGGATATCACTTCATTTAAACAAATAGAAAATAAACTCAGGGATTCGGAAGATCTCCTTCGCCGCCTCTCATCAGAGCTTATTGCAGCGCAGGAAATTGAACGAAGGAGAATTTCACGGGAGCTCCATGATGATCTGGGGCAGGCATTATCCCTCATAAAGCTTAGGTTAGGTTATATTGAAGGGCATTTGAGAGCAAACCAGGAACTGCTCAAACAGCATTGCGCAGACACAATAAATTATATCGATGAGACGATTGAAGATGTCAGGAGGCTCTCCCACGATTTGAGTCCCGCTGTGCTTGAGGATTTCGGCATTACATTGGCAATCCGCAAATTAATTCATGGAATTATTGAAATACATAGAAATATTCACATTGATCACACAATAGCAGATATAGATCATCTTGTCCCAAAAGAATTTCACATAAATATATACAGAATTATTCAGGAAACAGTCACGAACATTTTGAAACATGCGGACGCCCGTAATATATCAATTGTCATGAAGCAAAAGGACAGCGAAGTTATAATCTTGATCGAAGATGATGGAAAAGGATTTGATGTTCAACAGGCACTATCTGTGATTACGGTAGAGAAAGGATTGGGTCTTGCGAGCATACAGGAGCGCATACGTATGATTGGTGGCACATTGTACATTGATAGTCAACAGGGGAAAGGAACACGTATAACCTTGCGAATTCCTGTTATAATTTTGTGATGGAAAAGTACAGCATTGTGCTTGCAGATGACCATGTTTTGTTCAGAGAGGGATTAAAACTGCTTATTGGCCAGAAACCAGATCTCGAAGTAGTCGGTGAAGCCGGTGACGGCCTCGAAATTCTCGAACTTCTCAGCAGAATTAACCCCAATATGATCATCCTCGACATATCTATGCCGAACATGCGGGGGATTGAGGCAATACACGAGATACAGATTATACGCCCTGATGTGAAACTTCTTATTCTTACTATGCACAAAGATAAGGACTATCTCAATAAAACTATTTCAGCTGGTGCACACGGCTATGTTTTGAAAGAAGATGCTCACAAAGAACTGTTTTCTGCAATTGAAAAGGTAAGGAACAGCAAATTGTATGTATCTCCGAAGCTCTCCGAAGAACTTGCCGAGGATTGGGCGCGAATTCAGAGACATGAAGTTACTGTTGAACATGACCAGGAACTGCTTACGAATCGTGAGCGCGAGGTTGTGAAATTAATTGCTGAAGGGAAAACAAGCAAAGATATTGCCGCACTCCTCCACATCAGCAACCGAACCGTGGAGGGTCACCGTGCAAAGATCATGGAAAAGTTAAATCTCAAGAATACGGCAGATCTCATAAAATATGCGATAAAAAAAGGATACACTGAATAAGTGTCAGACGCAAATTTCATATTCCATTTAAACCGTTTTAGGAATACGTAGTTTTACTCACCATAGAATAAGTAGTTTCCCCACTCTTTTAAACAGGCGTTTCTACGAATTACGTTCTCAGAAAATCTCTTG
>JAGSYM010000252.1 GCA_018262395.1 Nitrospirota bacterium
TATAAAGGGGAGTGACAATATAGAACTCCGAACTCTATATGATAATATGATCAACGACATCGCAGCATCATTTCAAGCTGCTGTGGTTGACGTGCTTGTAAGAAAAACAGAATGGGCAATCAGGAAAGAGAGGATCAATCGGATTACTCTGTCGGGGGGAGTTGCTGCAAATAGTGCCTTGCGTCAAAAAATGCAGAAGATGGCAAATGAAATAGAAGGTGAAGTTTATATGCCGTCGGTATCCTTATGCACAGACAACGCGGCCATGATTGCAGCAGCAGGTTATCATCACTTCAAGGCAGGAAATATTGCCGCGCTCGACCTGAATCCGATTGCATATCTGCCTTTGTAATAGTTCAGATATTTGCAGTCCGGCCTAAGTTCCTATTGAAAATATAGCCTCTAAATCGTGACGGGAGTACGCTTTAAAAGCAAGCATGGTTTCTGTTTTTAAAATTGAGTTGATTTTCAGAAAGTTCTTTGTGACGAGATCTGCAAGTTCTTCATTGGATTGGACTCTGACCACTGCGACTAAATCATAGTTTCCGCTTACAGAATACACTTCTGAAACTCCATTTATTGCAGCAAGTTCTTCTGCTGTTTCATTTATTTTTGATCGCTCAACATTGAAAAGAATTATTGAGGTTACCATGATAATCTCCCTTTCAATTTCATTGAATGCAGAATACCATTGTTATGACTCTGGGAACCGACGCCTTAATCACATGTCGGACAATATATTTTCAGGAAGAATTTTAACTCTGCAATTGCCGTCCGCATCATATGATTTAAAATCCGGATATGTACAAGCAGGACAATAGGGCGTTTCGCATACCATATCTGAAAAAAGCCTTATTACTTCCTCAGGTTTTATGGTGAATGAGTAATTTCGTTTCAATATCGCACAGCTACTGCCTTGACGCTTATACCAAATTTCTTTAAAGGAAAGATTCCTGACCGTTATCCCTTGATCTTTACATGTATCTTCATCTGCCGCAAAACCAGGAGTCATTATGAAGAACAAAAAAAGAAAAAATGCAGTGAGAGAGATGGATAGATATTTTTTCATTTTCATGTGAATATTATGAAACAAGCACTGATTGTTTCTATAATTTGTTGATATTAAGTATACCCGATTTTCGGCAAAAAAGAGCATGTGATCATTTCAGATGAGTGTCAGACCTTTCTGCTTTTCCCTCTCAGGGAAAAAAATCCTGCGGTACCCATGAGAAAGATCAGGATACTGATCCCCTGGGATACCGAAAGGTTACCCATAACAAACCCCCTGCCGACATCTCCCCGGAAGAGTTCGACGATAAACCGCAGAACTGCATAAAGGATGAGATACATCATGAAAAGCTGGCCTCTGAATGATTTATAATTTCTGAGAGTAATGAGGGTGAGAAAGATGAGAAGCTCACCGGTTGACTCGTAAAGCTGTGTCGGATGCAGCAGGATATGTGTCGGGGCAAGGCATTCCGGGTCAGTGAAGATGATCCCCCATGGAAGGTTTTCAGCAGGCTTTCCGTGGCAGCAGCCTGCTGATAGGCACCCGAGCCGGCCGAAAACATGTGCGACTGCTATTGACGGGGCAAAAATATCCGCTGCACTCCATACATCCAGTCCATGGCTTTTTACATACCATACGGCAACTGGAACTGCAAGCAAAACTCCTCCGTAGAAGACAAGACCACCCTCCCAAATTTTAAAAATGTCGAGAGGATGATTGATGTAATGACCCGCATTAATGAGAATGAAAAAAAGCCTTGATCCTATAATGGCTGCAAGGAGAAGGTAAAAACTGAGGTCCAGAATCTTGTTTGCCGGAATGTTTTCCTTTTTTGCCTGAATCACCGCGAGCCAGAGACCGATGAGGAAACCGACGGCAATGAGAAAACCATATGTGTGGATTGTCAATGGACCGAATCGAATCAGCACCGGATGCATTCTCTATAATATCACAGCCAGAATACCATTCTTCGTTTAACCTGAAAGTGCAGACATCGTTCAAAAAATTATTTAACTCGATGATCTGATTAAATTATCCTTCATCGCTCGCTTGAAGAAATATTCCTGAAACCATCAGCAAAAGGTACACTGCGGTATCGAAAAATAATTTTTCTCACAACATCTGCACTTCCTGCATTCTATGGGCCCAGTGTCTTTAGCTGTGATATAATCCCAAAGTATTATCCATGGATACAATCGATAAGTTGAAAATGCTGTCTGAGGATTCGCGGTACGACCTTGCCTGTGCATGTGGTACTGCACGGGATGAGCATCGGAAGAGGGGCCCGGACGGTAAGTGGCTTTATCCTGTCGCTCTCCCGCAAGGTGGCAGTACTGTCCTCCTCAAGACCCTTCTCTCCAATGCGTGTACCAATGACTGCAGGTACTGTCCACTTCGGTCAGAAACGAATGTGCCCCGATGTACCCTCCTTCCGGAGGAAATTGCGCGCACGTTTATGGAATATTATCTGAGGAAAAAAGTCTTTGGCTTGTTCCTGAGTTCAGCAGTCATGAATAATCCTGATTACACCATGAACAAGATCAATACCGTGGCGAGGCTGTTGCGATATAAACATCATTTCAAGGGATACATTCATCTGAAGATCATCCCCGGGGCATCCGATGCTGCAATCGAGGACGCCATTTCACTGGCGACAGCTGTTTCGCTAAACATCGAGACTCCGGGCGAAAAGCATTTTGCGGCTTTATCGGGTATGAAGGATTACGACAGGGATATCATCCAGCCACTGAAGCTGATGGGAAAGCTAACGGGAGCAGGCAGTAAATTTTCACGGGTTAAATGCACGACCCAATTCATTGTCGGCGCCTCAGAGGAGACAGATAAAGAGATCATACACTATATGGTTGGCCTTTACAGGCGCCTGAACTTCAAACGGGTGTACTTCTCTTCTTATCAGAAAGGTCTCGGCCGCGCCGATATCCCGGGAGAGAGAAAAATTCTTTCAAACCCCCATGAACCATTCATAAGAGAGCATCGTTTGTATCAGGCCGATTTTCTGATCAGGAAATACGGCTTTCAGAAAGAGGATATCATGCTCGATAAAAACGGCAATCTGAACATAGACAAAGACCCCAAGGAGATATGGGCGGACTTCCACCCTGAATTTTTCCCTGTAAGGATTAATACGTCAGACAGAGGAGAGTTGTTGAGGGTTCCGGGCAT
>JAGSYM010000253.1 GCA_018262395.1 Nitrospirota bacterium
CGGGTGCCATAGGGAGTATTGTAGGGGACGGCCCTGCTGACATGAACTCCTTTTTTGTCCTGATATCCCAGGAGATGTCCGCCGACCTCTTTTTTATAGGGTGTCTCAAATCCCTTTGTCACATGAACGGTAAGGCTTTTGAGCGCCTGTATGCTAATTTTCAAGCGATGCATAGTTATTTCCCAACCCGGCCAAGCCGGAACCAAAACGCATTATTCACCACAAGTTGCCGAGCATACGGAGAAAGAAAAAATAATCTGCTAAAGGACTCCTTGTCGGAAATGTGCTCTTCAAATACTAAAAGAGTATCCCTGCGTAACCCACCGCCATCTCGAACTCTCCCTTGGGCATCACGTCGTGGCTCGTGGTATATTCGATGAGATATCCTTTCTCAGCGCCCATCGCCTTTACAGCAGCTACTGTTGCAGCCAGAGCACCTGAGCCGCAGGCATTATGGCTCCTTTGGGCCTCTTTCCTTATAGCACCGGATTTTAACTGTAGCGCCAGTTCAATGATCCTCGAGTCGCTCTCCTTCATGAGCTTTTTTGCCTCCTCACCATAACCGTAGGGAGTAAAGCCATAGGAATCGCCGTAATGGGTCAGGTCGGTCGTGCCGACGACCACGATCTTTTTACCCATACCTGAGGCAGCCTCTCCGATCATTCTCCCCGTTGTGTGCGCATTTTCGTCAGGGGGGATAGCTACCGGCACGATCTTCGCCCCAGGGCAGAGGTGCTTTATGAAAGGGACCTGCACCTCCAGGGAATGTTCGCCTTCATGCGCACTACGGTCTTCGATGATGTTTTCTCCAAGGACATCGAGCAGGGCTTCCGCGACCTTTTCATCGATCTGCACATCGCCAAGCGGAGTAGACCAGGAACCCCGGGCGTAGATCGAATTTCCCCTTGGCTTCCAGGTGTGTACTGCACCAAGGAGTATGAAGGTATCAGGATCTGTCTTTACGCTTATGCACTTGAAGACCTTTGCAGCAACTGCCCCTGAAAAGACCCATCCTGCATGGGGCACTATCCCTCCCACTGCCTTTGCAGGCTTTTCCGGCACCTTGTAATCCTTTAAGAAATGCTCTATCTGCTGCCTGCAGTCTCCCGGATAAAATTGTCTTGCATAGGGTTGTCTGGTAGTCGGCATATTTTGTACCTCTCAGTAATCACAGTATATCTGCATTATATCAGTAGTCAATCCACAATGCATCTGCCCAATCATATTCACTGGGAAGATTCTTTTATTTTTTCAAATGGCCCTTGCGATACTGATATCATCAACTTTATTCTGCTTTATCGTTGCATCTTCAGAGACTTGAAAAATAGGCAAAAAATGATACCATGAAGGCATAAATAGCGATAAGATTATGACTTTTTGAGGAACACATGTCTACAGAAAAGTTAAAGCGAGCTATTCAGGAAATGCTTTCTCCTGCCGGTATTACTCTCAACGGAGATAAGCCATGGGACATCCGGGTCAGGGATGAAAGGTTCTATCATCGGGTCCTGAGGGACAGCAGTTTGGGATTTGGAGAATCATATATTGACGGATGGTGGGAATGCGGGCAACTTGATGAGCTTTTTACGAAGATCCTGCCGACGGAACCCAAAGAAAAGATCAAAAAGAATTGGAGGCTCCTTGTCCCTATGCTCAGCGCAGTAATTTTGAATGCAGGCAGAAAACCGAAGGCATTTCAGGTTGGAGAACGACATTATGACAAAGGAAATGAACTTTTTAAAAATATGCTCGACAAAAGGATGGTCTATAGCTGTGCCTATTGGAAGGAAGCCGGGAGTCTCGATGATGCACAAGAAGCCAAACTGGAGATGATCTGCAGGAAATTAAGCCTCAGGCCTGGCGAAAGAATATTGGATATTGGTTGCGGTTGGGGAAGTTTTGCAAAATATGCTGCTGAAAATTATAAAGTTAAAGTTGTCGGCATAACAGTCTCCAAAGAGCAGGTGTCGCTTGGACGTGAATTGTGCCGGGGGCTGCCTGTTGAGATCAGGCTTCAGGACTACAGGGACATTGACGAAAAATTCGACCACATTGTTTCTGTAGGCATGTTCGAGCATGTGGGATGCAAGAATTACAGGACCTATATGGAGAAGGTCCATAATTGTCTGAAAGATGATGGACTGTTTTTATTGCACACCATAGGGGACGGGGTTTCGTGTGTCAGTGTTGATCCATGGCTTGGCAAGTATATCTTCCCAAACGCTCTTATCCCATCGCTGAAACAGATTAGCGGCGCTACTGAGGGCTTATTCATTACAGAAGCCCTTCAGAACATCGGGATTGATTATGATGCGACTCTGACTTCATGGTTTAAAAACTTTGATAACAATTGGGACAAATTGAAGGGACTTTACGATAAGAAATTTTACCGGATGTGGAAATATTATCTTTTGAGCTCTGCAGGCACATTCAGATCAGGGTCCCTGCAAGTCTGGCAGATACTTTTTTCCAAAAGGAGATTCCGGGTGCATCCATAGAATTGTCTTTGTAGGGGCGCCTCTTGCGGGTGCCCATTGTTCTGATGCGGTTCCTGAACCTTCATTTATTTTAGGTCAATTATGCAACCCGCAATACAGTTTCTTCTGACTTAATGCAGGACAACCGGAGATACGTGATATAATTTGATCAGGTCCACGTATCTGCAACCTCTCGGGAAAGGCAAGACGATGCTGCAATGGAACGTTGTTATCAGTGTCAATGAACGGGGCTTTGAAGACGCATTTAAGAAGCTCAGTCGTTTCGGCCTCATAAGAAAGACCGGCTTTTTTAATGTCCTTTTTATGAGGGCGGATGATTTAGCCGGAATGCTTGAGTCTTTGCGTCAATGGATATCAGAAGACCCCCATGCCCTGTCTTTTCTATCGAAGCTGATACCTGTAACAGCTACCTTCAGTTTTCAATCCCCCGGGGAATTTGAAGAAAAGGCAAAAGGGATTGTTCTGGCATGGGTTCCTGAACTGGAAGGGAAGGGCTTTCATGTGAGAATGCGGCGCAGGGGATTTAAGGGCAAGCTTTCCGGTCTTGAAGAGGAACATTTTCTGGACAAGGTCCTCCTGGATGCGCTTGAAAAGACCGGCAAACCGGGACATATTACCTTCGAAGACCCTGATGCTATTATCGCTGTCGAGACAATAGCACAGTGGGCGGGGCTTTCTCTCTGGAGCCGGGAAGA
>JAGSYM010000254.1 GCA_018262395.1 Nitrospirota bacterium
CTTCCGGTTCTGTTTTAGATCGCCTCTCGTGAGACCGATGTAATCAAGATATTCAATGGTTGCATATGTCGTTTTTTTCGGCCTGTAAATCTCGGACAATATATCAATTTCTGAATGAGGCACCTTCACTACGCCGATGTTTGGCTCGCCAGAAATTGTCGGATAGACTGTTGTATCAAAAGTCAGACCTGTCAGTGCATTAAAGACTGTAGTTTTTCCTGAATTAGACAAACCAATGAGAGCAACTTTCATTCTTCCTCCATGGAAATGTATTTGGCTATACTGCAGGGAGCAGACTCCGGCAGCAAAATATTTATTATAAATGAATCACTTTAACAAAAGCGAATTTTCCGTGAAGGTTGTAAAATATATGCATGGACAAGAAGGCAACGCAGAAAAATCCCTGCCCGGACTGCACTTTTTGTCAGTTCTGTTCTGATTCGCGCTGCAGCATGTGCCGACCTCAGCACTGCAAGAAAAGTGACAGAGACAAAAAGCCTAAAATCCATAAGCCTCTCTTCCTGAAATTTTAGTCAACCTGCAAGAACTCCCTGTCCTCTTGGCACAGGTTTCTTAACAATACCTTTTTGAGATTATTGCATCTCCGAGGTTCACTCATCTTCATGACTTCTGATAATATGTAGCATGTCTCATGAAAGCGGCTCTATAAAAGCGATTATGTATGCGTTGGGAGCTAACGGTGGGATCGGTCTTGCAAAGGGATTTGCCGCGTGGTATACAGGGTCAGGGGCGATGCTTGCTGAAGCCATCCATTCCTTTGTGGACTGTGCCAACCAGTTTCTCTTGCTTGTGGGTCTCAGACGGGCAAAACGTCCTGTCTCGGCAGACCATCCCCTGGGATACGGGAAGGCCATTTATTTCTGGTCATTTATCGTAGCACTCATGCTGTTCAGCATGGGTGGCATTTTTTCCATTTACGAGGGTGTACATAAGCTGATGAAACCCGAGATGCCGCAATCACCATGGATTGCTGTGGGGGTGCTTATTTTTGCCGTGCTGCTGGAATTCGCATCCTTAAGGGGGGCTCTTGTTGAAGTCAAGAAAATCCAGGGGAAACGGTCATTCCTGAAATGGTTCAGGGTGAGCAGGCAGAGTGAGCTGATTGTTGTGGTTGGGGAAGACATTGCCGCTCTTGTTGGCTTATCGCTGGCTCTTATCGCTGTGCTTGCAACGATCATCGCGGGGAATCCGGTCTTTGATGCACTCGGCACTATCGCGATTGGGATTGTTCTTGTCCTCGTTGCGTTTACGGTCGGCATTGAAGTAAAGAGTCTCCTGATCGGCGAGAGCGCTGATCCCGAGACAACCTCTGCATTGCGTGACTTTCTGCACGAAAGACCTGAGATAGCAGAGGTTTATAGCCTTATCACGCTTCAACTTGGAACGGACCTCATGGTATCAGCCAAGGTGAGGATGCAGCAGATGGATAAGGCAATTTATCTTGTCGAGGATATTAACCGGGTGGAGGCAGAACTCAAGAATAACTTCCCGCAGATTCGATGGGTCTTTTTTGAACCGGATATACAGGATTAATGAAGTTACCTTGAAATACAACTAACCCTGAGAGGCTCTGCGACAATCTGTTCAACCATCCTGCAGACTTCTGCTGAGGTCTTCCCCCGGTAATCATCGATACAAACCGGATTATGGGCTATTACCGTGACATGAATGTTGTCCTGAGCGCTGACCCTCATTGCATTTTCCCTGAACGATTGCGGTTTATGCCATGCAATTTCTGCATCCTCCCTGTAATGAAGTGTCACCGGGAGTATGGATATATCAGGGTTCAACTCGATTACCTTGAAAATCCCTCTATTGAAAGGCAGTTGCTCTGTAACGCGGCTGGTCGTCCCCTGAGGAAAAACAACGAGAATACGATCTGAACAGGTATTCGCAATGGTTTTAATGACTTTTATCCTCTCCCTTGAGGAATCACGGTTTAAGAAAACACTGCCCATCAACCAGGCGATCTGCCCGATGATCTGCCCGATGACAGGGTAATACTTCACCTCAGATTTGCTTACGAACACTGATCCAAATATCGAAGAGAGCACAAAAATATCCAGGAAACTGGCGTGGTTAGATATAATGAGGATTCCTTTCTTCGCTTTCTTAAAGATTTCATAATTTCTCACCTCTTCAATATGAACGCGAAATATGATGAGGCAGATTTTTGAATAGAACCGGACTAATTCAGGTCCAATATGCTCGCGCCACTTGTAAAAGATTAACAATGTCAGAAAATAGATGGGCGCGAGCAGAATGGTAACGAGCAAGAAAATAATTGTTTTTACCACACACTTGAAGATAACCTTTCGCTGCATGCTATATTATAGAAACTTTTGAGCGATGCATGACCGCTCTTACCAAATGGGAAAGGAGCAACTCGTGGATGAAGAGAAGGACAAACGCATAGAGCACCTTATCAGCGCCGTTGTTCTTTCCCTCATCATTATAGGATGTTTCTTTGTCCTCCGCCCCTTCCTTTCGGCGCTTTTATGGGCGGTGATCCTCTCCTTCTCCACTTGGCCCGTTTATAAATGGTGGGAACGGATCCTTGGGGGGAGAAAAACCCTTGCGGCAGCCTTCATGACGCTTCTGCTTATATGTGCTTTTGTTATACCCATTGTGGTAATCAGCATCAGTTTTGCTGATGAAGTAACAGCAATCGTAACAAAAATCCGCAAGATTTTCGATGAAGGACCTCCTCCACTCCCTGCTTGGATCGGCAACCTGCCCCTCATAGGCCCTGAGATTCAGTATCTTAAGCAGAGCAGAGAACAGATTTTTGCCGGAGGAGCATTGATGGGCAATGCAATTTTTCAAATGCTTCTGAGTATTTCTGTATGTTTTTTCTTTTACCGTGACGGAGAGGAGACCGCGCAGAGTCTTGCCAACTTTTTGAGGAAGATTGCGGGAAGGCGTGCGGACAGGCTTATCAAAGTAGCCGCGGACACCACAAAGGGAGTAGTCTACGGGGTGTTGGGGACTGCTGCAATTCAGAGTGCATTTGCAGGAATCGGGTTTTTTATTGCAGGTGTCCCCGGAGCAATGCTCCTCGGTTTTTTTACCTTCTTTTTTGCACTTGTTCCGATGGGTCCTCCATTTCTCTGGATACCTGCCACCATATGGGTCTTTTATTACAAAGGCGTTGTATCAGGGATTTTTATGGCAGTCTGGGGCACATTTGTAATCAGCGGTCTTGATAATGTTGTAAAACCATTGCTTATAAGCCGGGGCGTGAACCTGCCGTTCATCCTGATCCTTCTCGGGGTGCTTGGCGGAGTTATTGCATTTGGTTTCATCGGCATTTTTTTGGGACCAGCACTTCTTGCGCTCGGCTATTCCCTCATATCCGAATGGACTTCGAGCAAGGATGCTCCTGAAACCATGGAGCCATCCCAGTAAGAACCTACAGTTTCTTTATCTTCTCAAGTATTTCAGTTGTTGATATTCCCTGAATATATGCGATGCTGCGCGTTTCTTTTGCTATGTCAGCACCGACGATCTCCTCTTTCTTCCAGTCCCCGCCTTTTACCAGAACGTCAGGTCGCAATAGTTTTATCAATTCATAGGGGGTTTCTTCATCAAAGAGGCATACATAATCAACCATTGCCAATGAAGCCAGAATTTCTGCCCGCTGATCCTGAGGAATGATCGGTCTCTGTGGTTTCATCAGAGAGACAGACCTGTCTGAGTTCAGCCCTACTATAAGAACATCTCCGAGCTTTTTCGCCTCTTTGAGGCTTCGTATATGCCCGATATGGATAATATCAAAACATCCATTCGTAAACACGATCTTCTTCCCCGCTGTTTTCAGCAGGCGCACAGTTGACTGTAGATCATCTTGATTTAGTATCGTGCCCATTTTGCCTTTTCGTTTAAGAGTCCCTCGATGCTCTTCTTCGGGATCCCCCAAAAATCCCCTCTCCCCTTGCGGGAGAGGGTTAGGGTGAGGGGTGTTTTATGATAATTATTCCCAACACCCTCCCCTTTATCCCCTCCCATCAAGGGAGGGGGAATAAAAGCCACCTCGTCCTCAAAGTGTGCAGGACTGAGGGTTAGCCTACATCGTTCATTTCATTACGGAAACGGTTTCCCGGTTACTAACCGTATAACATCGTTGTAGAGTACGACTGCCATAAGCGTGAGAAGGAGAGCAAGCCCGATCCTTTGACTGATGGAAATAACCTTTTCACTGAGGGGTTTCTTCCGTATCGCCTCAATCCCGAGAAACATGAGGTGTCCGCCGTCCAGAATTGGAATGGGAAGCAGATTCAGCACTCCAAGATTGATGTTGATAATTGCCATGAAGACAAAGAAGTTCAGCAGCCCCCTTGAGGCCTGCTCACCCGCCATCTGAACTATGAGTATAGGCCCTCCCATCGTATCCATGGGAATCACCCGCTGAATAAGCTTCACTATGGATACAACAGTTAAAACACACATTTCTGCCGTCTTGACGACACTATCAGTCAGAGCCTGAATAACGCTGGTTCTTTTTATCAATGTGCTCCCTGATGGTTTAATACCTATTAATCCTACCTCTTTCCCCTCGCCAAAAATATCAGGCACATTTTTCCTTTCGGGAGTAATCGATACCTGAAACGAACCAGTATCTCTCTTAATCCGGAGGTTGATTGTTTTGCCGGGATTCCTGTGAATAATGTCTGTCATTTCATCCCACTGCGTTATGGAAATACCGTCAATCTCGATAATTTTGTCACCCTTCACAAGACCTGCCCTTTCCGCAGGGGTATCGGGCATGACGCTCCCGATTTCAGGAATCAGAACCGGGAGTCCCGCCGCAAAAACAAAGAAAAAGATTATCACAGCGAAAAGAATGTTAAAAAGCGGACCGGAAAAAACGATCATAAACCGTTTCCAGACTTCCTGGTAGTTATAAGCAAAGGGTTTTTCTGCATCACTCATTTCTTCTCCTGGTGTCTCGCCGAGCATTTTCACGTAACCACCAAGAGGTATGGCGGAAATACGGTATTCAGTATCACCATATTGTTTCCCAATGAGCTTTGGCCCAAACCCGAGTGAAAATTTCAATACCCGGACTCCCATCAGTTTTGCAAAAAGGAAATGTCCGAGCTCATGGACAAATATAATAAAGCCGAGAAGAACTATTGCTGATAACAATGACATGTGCTCTCTCCTAAACTATAATTTATGTACGCTTCCTTACTATCCACACTTACTATCATAACGTTTTCATTTTTCTTTCTGCTGTTTTTCTCGCCCACTGGTCAGCCTCTATCACGGCATGCAGCTCCATGTCAGGTCTGACGGTATGCTCCTCCATTGTTTTCTTAATAATGACCGGTATGTCTGTGAATCTGATGATTCCTTTAAGGAATGAACTCACCGCAACTTCATTTGCAGCGTTGAGTACAGATGGCATTGTTCCGCCAGCTTCTAAGGCCTGGTATGCGTACCAAAGGCACGGGAAAGATATCTTTTTCGGTTTTTTGAACGTCAGAGTACCGATTTCATGGAGCGAAAGTCCATCTATGACATTATCGATCCGGTGCGGATAGGTGAGAGCATAGGCTATAGGACCTTTCATGTCGGGAACCGAAAGTTGTGCAATACAACTTCTGTCATTGAATTCAACGATCGAATGCACAATGCTCTGTGGATGGATGACGACATCTATGCACTGATGGGGAAGGCCAAAGAGATGATGGGCTTCGATCACCTCAAACCCCTTATTCATGAGCGTTGCAGAATCTATGGTTATCTTTTTCCCCATTTTCCACCGTGGGTGTTGCAATGCCTCCTCAGGGG
>JAGSYM010000255.1 GCA_018262395.1 Nitrospirota bacterium
GATACCGGTATTCGTGGTGTTTCCATCCTGTGTTGTGGAGAGTTTTGCGAGCAAAGATGCTGTTCTGACCGTACGCTCATAAATTTGCGTATAGTGAACAAGTCTTGCCACTGCCCCGTAATCAGGCCCCTGCTGGGTCTGGAATTCTTCACAATCTTCATCGGTAAGATCATCATCACCGCTACCATATGCAAAGGAAGCCCTGATGTTTACCGGATCAAACATGTAGCTGAGTTTTGCAAATACCCCCCAACCCTTGGGTTTGACATCTCCCTCATCTGCCAGTTGATAATTCGTGATTTCCCCAAACTGTATGTCACCCTCTGCCGCATAGCTCAGGCCGCCGATCATGCCTTTGGCATGGAGCCCGACATTATGGAAATTGAGATCTTCAACGTTGGTCTCCCGATAGTTCGGTACTGTCGCATCAATATTACTGGACGGGCAATTGCCATCGCTGTGTGTCCAGGTATAGTTGACACCAACCATATTGTCTTTATTCCACTGGTAGGTAGCAAGAGCTACATAGCCGTCGAGATCATCGGTATGACTTAATATGTCACCTTCGTTCAGCTTTACGGTACCTAAAGCGATGTGAAGTTCCTTCATGGGATCTGCCCAAAGGAGAATTGCGTCATCGCCGAATCTCTCATTGTTGAGGTATATCTTCTCGCCGAGGCTGATAGGCATATGTCCTATCTTGAGACCTACTGGTATCCCTATAAGCCCTGTCCCGACATACTGAATCCATGCCTGCCTGATATTTATATCTGCATCGGGCTTGGAATCATAACCGCGGCCGTTGGAACCCCAATAATAAACACCGCTATTCGGGTTGTTACCGTTTCCACTTGCACTCTCTAATTCAATAAACCCGCGAAGAGCATCGGAAACCTTTGCATCCACCATGAGGTTGATATTTGTCGTGTAAAAAGAGTGGCTGTTTGTGTCGTAGGGCACTTCGTTGTTTCCTGATACTCCGGTTACATTATCAAAATACCACCCCCTTATGAGAATCTTACCGCCGAGTGTAATCTCTGTTTTATCTTCTGCAAAGGCAGTAAGAGCACAACTTAACACTAACAATACGCCTAACAATACTGCGAAATATTTCTTCACTTGTTAACCCTCCTTCTAAGATTTAAGAGTTTATATAACTCTCAATTCCCTGTGCCGCCAACAGCGGCCTTACTGCTCAATATTCTTGTTCCGGTTTACTGCAGGCTATCACCTCCTCTTCAAAACATATCAGCCTCCAATGGAGGCCTCCTCCATTCTGAAAGCAATTATTCTCATTAATGCAATTTCCCCAAAAAAACTGCGATTTTATACCATTCACCATACGCGATTGTCAATCAATATATCCCATCGTCTGACCAAAATTGTCAGGTTCCGGGCTCATGAATTGCAAGAATAGGACCAGAATCGGACGACACATGACACAACTGGTTACAGATTATGAAACACCTTGAAAAAATGAAAAAAAAAGATATGGATAGCAATTGTCAATACTATTTCTGTTTCATTGCAAAGCTGTTTTGAGATATTTTTTTTGTATCCTTTTTACAACATGTATGTAGTCCATATGAGTCAAAAAAAAGCTCTGGTGTCTCTTTGCATATAACGGTGGATAATCCTCAATCCAAAAAGTTTTTTAGACTTTTCCCCTTGTCATTCCACGACTTGATCGGGGAATCCATGGTTCGACAAGCTCACCATGACAATTTGTCACCCTAAGCCTGTCGAAGGGTGGATTGGGAGCCTGCCCCGGACTCGATACGGGGGTCAAGTCCGATGCGGATCTCCGCGAGGAGTCGCTCCGACCGGATAATGACAGCCATTGGAATAGATTTCACCAAACTGTGTGATACAATGGTAAATGCCTGATCTGATAAAGGTATCTTTCGTCTTTGCACTGATCCTCTTCCTGCTGAGAAAAAAAATGAATATCGGCATGGTGATGTCAATTGCTGCATCTGCTTTATTTCTGTTCTATCAAATGTCACCCGCTTCAATCTTACAGACATGCAGAGATGCCGTTCTGAACGATATTACAATCAAACTGGTTTTTGCATTATCCTTTATTCGCATGTTCGAGCTGATATTACGGGAGCATAATGTCCTCACAGAGATGATGACTGCGGTGAAGGCCGTTTTCAAAAACAGAAAATTAGTTACGGTGTCGATGCCCCTTCTGATAGGCCTGATACCATCAGTAGGTGGTGCATATTTCTCCGCGCCCATGGTGGCAGAAGCTACCCGTGACATAAGCATGAGACCGGAGGAGAAAGCATTTGTGAATTACTGGTTCAGGCACCCCTGGGAATATATCCTGCCGCTGTATCCGGGTATTCTCCTCGCAGCAGCCATCTCAGGGGTTGAACTCCGTAATCTTATAACTGCAAATCTCTCCTATGCTGTTGTCATCCTTATAACAGGGTTTTTCTTTGCAATGCACGGGTTGAGGGGCCCGGTAATTTCAGATGATGGACTCTCGACGAAAGGATTGTGGAGCTTTGCTCCGATTTTTACGGTTGTTGTACTCGTTCTCTTTGTTCATATCGAGCTGCATTATGCTTTGATTGCTGTTGTCCTCTTCTTATTCTTTTTTTACCGTTATACTATGAAATCCATTCTTGACGCATTCAGGCATGGCTTTGCTCTCGATGTTATCATTCTTATTCTGGGTGTCATGTTCTTCAAAGAGGCGATGGAGAATTCCGGAGCGGTGAAGAATCTGAGCCGGTTTTTCATCGAAGAGGGAATCCCCACGTCCCCTGTTCTTTTCCTCTTGCCATTCATGACCGGGTTGCTCACAGGCCTCACCCTGGGTTTTGTGGGGAGCACGTTTCCGCTTATCATCCATATAGCCGGCAATACATCTATCGGAGCCATATCTTTCGCTTTTGCTGCCGGATTCTTAGGAGTTCTTCTCTCCCCGGTCCATATTTGTCTCGTCCTGACCAGAGAATATTTCAAGGCCGATCTATGGGGGATGTACAAGATGATGCTTCCGGGGTGCGTCATTATTTTCGGGGTTGCTGTTATACAGTATATATTATTACGTTAGTCACTCATAGCAGACGCTATACGACTTACTAAGAACTACATTATAAAAGCCACATTATCTGTCATACAGGCGAAAGCCGGTATCCAGTGACGTTGCCTTTAAAGTAGCTGGAT
>JAGSYM010000256.1 GCA_018262395.1 Nitrospirota bacterium
GGATGGGGGGATGAAGATGTCATAATACGGGCACTCAGAGAAAATGCCACTGACTATATTAAGAAGCCTGTCAATCTCATGTATCTCAGGGATAGGGTCTCAGATATACTCAGAGACGAAAAGGGGAAAAAGCATGATGCATTGCCTTCTCTTAAGGATAGACAGCTTGACAGCATTGCAAAACATATTCAGGAGAACTATATGGAAGAGCTGACACTTGATAAGCTTGCACGTCTGGCCTGCATGAGCAGGTTCAGCTTCTGCAGGGCCTTTAAGGAGAGATTCAGTCAAAGCTTCATATCATATGTGAACAGCATAAGGCTGAAAAACGCCGGGGATCTCCTGAAAACTTCTCGTGCCAGCATTACGGAAATAGCCTTTTCGGTCGGCTTCAGGAACTCCGGACACTTTAACAGAGCTTTTAAAACAGTGTATAAGATGTCCCCAAGGGAGTACCGGAGAAAGATGATCTATGATAAACGAAATGTTTCATAAGTGTTTAAGACTATATCTCCTTGTTATGGCTTTTCTCAGTTCTTCGGCGAAAAGCAGGAATGCGCTGAACGGAAGGAGAATGAGCCACACATCCAGCCCAAGAGGAACAGTCCCGAAAACCTTGTTTCCAAACGGATGATAGACAATAAATACTTGCAGTAAAATTTCCAGGATAATGCCACCAAAAATCAGCCTGTTTGTGAAAAACCCCATGCTGAATACTGATTCCCTATCAGAGCGGCATGCAAACACATTCCCAACCTGCATAATGATAATCGCTGTCAGACATGCTGTTGTTGCCTGCAGATAAAGCACATGGTGAGGGGGAAGCGTTGAACCCCAAATCCATCCGCCGTTATACAAAACGTAGAAAAAACCGAACATGCATGCGATTGCCTCTATCGGACCAAGGAAGAGATATGCCCTTAGCATTAACCGGAAATTCAGAAGCCGTTCTTTCATTTTTCTGGGGGGCCGTCTCATGATATCAGGCGTCGGTTTTTCAGCACCAAGCGCAAGTGCGGGGAGCATGTCAGTACCAAGATCAACCGCGAGAATCTGGATTATGGTGAGTGGAAGCGGTATTTTCAGCAGGATATAAGCGAGATACGGCACCGCCTCAGGAATATTAGACGCAAAGATATACGTTAAGAACTTCTTGATATTCTCATATACTCCCCTCCCCTCTTCGACGGCGTTGACTATCGTTGCAAAATTGTCATCCAGGAGAATCATGTCTGACGCCTCTTTGGCTACATCTGTTCCCGAAATGCCCATGGATATACCGATATCTGCCTTTTTCAGTGCAGGTGCGTCATTGACTCCGTCACCTGTTACCGCTACGATCTCACCCTCTTCCTTTAATATAGAGACAACCCTCATTTTGTGTTTGGGTGTCATTCGTGCGAATAGGATTTCTCGTTCTGCAAGCTTTGATCTCAATTCGTCGTCACTCATCTGATTGAATATATGGCCCTCAACAACAGAGGGATTTGCTTTCACCAGCCCGATTTCTCTGGCAATAGCAACAGCTGTCCTGCTTCCATCTCCGGTAATCATCACCACCCTAATGCCTGCTTGGTGGCATTTCCTGATCGCTTCAGGGACTTCCGATCGCGGAGGGTCTTCGAGACCAATGAGACCTGCAAAGATCATATCAGACTCTATTTCCTTATCAGAATACGGGCCATCGAATATCTTGTAAGCAAAAGAAAGAACCCTCAAGCCCATATCCATGAGCGAATGGGCAGAATCAGTAATCTGCTTTCTCAAATCTTCATTCAAAGGAACAGTTTCCCCATGAATAAGCATAGAAGCACAGAATGGCAGTACGCTCTCCAAGGCACCTTTGGTATATGCAATAAAATCATCTCTTTTAAAAGAAGAGGGCACGCCTTTTCTATGAACAGTAGTCATCCGTTTTCTGTCTGAATCAAAAGGAATCTCCTTAATTCGTTTCGCCTGTATCTCTCCATTGATCTCTCTGACAAACTGCAGTAACGCAACTTCGGTCGGATCACCTTTATACTGCCCGTCCAAAACCCGGGCGTTGTTGCAGAGACCGGCAATGCTGAGAAGTTCTTGTACGCTCTCTTTCGTAACGTCTTTCGCATCAATGATGGCGCCATCGAACCATATTTTTTGAACAGCCATCTTATTCCGAGTGAGGGTCCCTGTCTTATCAGTGCATATAACAGTCACCGCACCGAGGGTCTCGACTGATGTCAGAGTTTTTATTAGTGCTTTTCGCTTTGCCATTCTCTGGCTCCCCATGGCAAGTGAAAGGGTCATTGTCGGGAGCATACCCTCAGGTATCAGAGCGACTGTTATCCCGATAGCAAAAATAAAATTGTCCCAGAAGCTCCTTCCAATAAGAAAACCAAGAGAAAAGAAAAAAAGACCGACTGCCCCGGCTACGGTGGCTATAATTCTTGTTGCTCTGATGATCTCCTTTTGCAGTGGACTGAGTCCTGCTTCAACCGCACTTGTCAGATGCGCAATGCGTCCAAACTCTGTTGTCATTCCTGTCGCAAAGGCAACTGCCTTTCCAGAACCACTTATCACAGTTGTACCTGCAAAGACAATATTAACGCTCTCTATAAGTTCTCCCCCAAATGGCTCGTGGCTTCTCAAGATTGGCTCAGACTCGCCTGTAAGGGGTGCATTGTTCACTTTCAGATCGGAAGTCTCAATGAGCCGTGCATCTGCCGGAACCTTATCGCCTTCTGAGAGCAATAATATTTCACCGGGGACAACCTCTTTTGCATGAATCTCTTTTTCCTTTCCCTCTCTCAGAACCTTAACAAAGAACGGGAGGAGTTTTTTTAGAGCTTCAAGTGCCTTTTCAGTGCGAAATTCCTGGATAAAGGTAAAGAAGGCATTGATGAATATCACTGCTGTTATTGCAAGGCCGAGCGTAAGCATTCCCTCCCCGGGATGCATATATTCCGACAGGAAACAGAGAACAGCAGCTATCCAGAGGAGGACAGCCAGGAAATGGGTAAACTGTGATATAAATCTGAAATATAAGGGTTTCTTTTTGACTTCCTTTATTTCATTCAGACCATATTCCTGCAGACGTTTCTTTGCTGCTTCTTCAGACAAACCTGTCTCAGAAGTGATAAGAGATGTAAAAACTTCCTCTCTGGTCAGATTCTGGATTTTCAATCGAAATAAATTCTCTCT
>JAGSYM010000257.1 GCA_018262395.1 Nitrospirota bacterium
CAGGAGACATGCTCCCTGATGTTGGCCATTTCCAGAAAGTACCGGTTGAGACCGGCCTTCTCTATGGTTTTACGGAATGTATTTTCGTGCATACGAGGCGAACATGCGGCAACAACGATCCTATCGAGGTTCTCCCGTTTGATGGCACCCTTGATCTCATCCTGGCCCGGCTCGGAACAGGTATACATATAGTCTGTCGCGAAGGCTACACCGGGAATCTTCCTCGCTTCGGCCGCTACTTTCGCCACATCGACAGTACCCGCGATGTTGCTTCCACAATGGCAAATAAATACGCCAACCCGCATTGATCAGGTCTCCTTAAACTTTTGTTTCTTCCGTTGCTTCTGTTGCTTCCACGGCTCCCTTTGCTTTCGCTTTCGGGGCCTTCTTTGCTGCTTCTTCTGCCGCTTTCTGTTTCTCGTATTCTTCTTTAGTTACACGCCTGATCAGGTGATCTGCGCTGACTGATATTTTATCCATACCCAATTCTTTGGGGGAATAGCCGTAAGCAAGGCCCATGACCTGCGTAAAGTAGAGCACAGGGATATTAAACTTCGATCCCATGAGTCTATTGACCTGTCCCTGACGGAGGTCAAGGTTTTGCTGGCAAAGCGGACAGGCGACGACAACGCAGTTTGCGCCGGCATCGACGGCCATAGAGAGTACCTTGTAGGTCAACTCGTTGACCATTGTACGTTTCGGCATGCTGAATGCCGCGCCACAACACTCTGTCTTGAAGGCAAAATCACGGACCTCAACACCAAGGGCAGTAAGGAGTTTATCCATCGCCACGGGGTTCTCTGGATCATCGAACTGAGCAATCTCCGGGGGCCTGTTCAGGATACATCCATAGTAGGGTGCTATCTTGAGATCGGGCAGTATATGAGTCACTCTCGAAGCAATGGCTTCAAGACCGATATCTTCGTAAATAACCTGGAGTGATGATTTGGCCTCAACGCCACAGTTATAAGGCTCATCGAGGAGTTCATTGACATCTTTCCTGAATGCCTCGTCAGACATGCTGTGATTGGCTTTCTTGAATGCTGTGAGGCATGACGGGCACGGTGTGGTAATCGTGGGAAGCCCCATTTTTTCAACAATGGCAAGGTTCCGGGCTGCAAGAGCCGAGGCAAAAACATAATCAACAGTATGCGCAGGCGATGATCCGCAGCAGCTCCAGTCTTCAGGCTCCACAAGTTCCACCCCAAGGGCCTTCGCAACAACCTTCAGGGAGTCATCATATTCCTTCGCGGTACCTTCCAGCGAACACCCGCAAAAGTGCGCGTATTTTGTCTCAGCCATGCTTTTTCGCCTTTTCTTTCGCTTTTTCCTGGTATCTCGTAAAAATCTTGGCCACCTTGTCAGCGCCTTTGATCTTCTTCGGCAGAAGGTGTATTTTGCCTTTACTCATCATAGCAGGCCCAAGTTCGGCATCTCCCATGAGATGGCCTGACCGGAGTTTATAATTCAGGATGATGCCCATTTCGAACATACGGCCATTCTGTTTCATGGAATCAAGGAATGAATCATAGAAGAGCTTTATATTCTTCTCCGATACCCTGCCCTCCCGTCTCGCTATGATCCTCAGTGTGTCCATGATGTGTGTTACATCGACATCGCAGGGACATCGCGTGGTGCAGCACTCACAGGTAGCGCAAAGCCAGATTGACTTTGAATTGAGGATCGTCTCTTTTTGCCCCGCCTGCAGGAGCCTCATGACCATGCTGACCGGATAGTCAAAATACTGGGTATAGGGACATCCTGCCGTGCAGTTACCGCACTGATAACAGAGAGACGGATTTTCGCCGCTCTCTTTTTTTACTTCTTCAATAAATGCCCAATCAGTCTTTTCTGTTAAATTAATTCTGTCCATAATGTTTCTATCAAAAACTTACACTATTTCTGCCACGAATGTAAACAACAGGAGTATGATTTGTTTGCCTTTCTAATGATTCACAATAGTGAACACGATATGTATTAAATACATAGCTATCAACTATCAATGAGTTGTTCAATATCATAAATACCATTTCCTATTTAAATATATTTTCATGCCTGTGTCAACAATTTTTATATCCAGAAGCTTACGATACATGCCGAAGGTCCTTAGGATCTCAATTCATCGTTTCTTATTTATAAGTCATCGTTTGTTAAGGATTTATAATATATAATCAGTAGCCATCACAAGCTGGTTCTTACCCTCTATATGTAATTTAAAAAAAGTATCAATGGAATATCGATGAGAAATATGGTATATCAATATACATAATACGCAGATACAGTTTGCCCGTCCAAATTATAACGAAACAGTTTTGAATTGTTTGTTTGAAATTATTGAGAATCAGGAGCCGCAAATGGACATGCGCTATGTTATTCATGGTGGACTCTCGGACGATCCATTGTTACCACCGGAGATAGAACTCCCGGACCCTCAGGGACATCCTGTCGAACCCGTGTTGTCCCCGGAAATCGAACTTCCGAAACCTCAGAGACACCGGGTTAAACCGGAGCAATTCTTTCGAGGAACACCCAGCGAACACCTGAAAGAAGCAAAAAAGGCCCTCGCTGACGGCTACAAACCACATAAAAATCCCATGAAAACTGTCTGGGGCAGGGTTTTTGACGCACAGAGACATTTGAGTACTATTAATCAACGTTCAAAAGAGTATAAGGAAGCCCGACGGCTGATGAAAGAAGTGCACATAAGGATAGAAGGTATAGAAAAGATATCGTCAATCCTCGCCCGTCGCCTAATGATCAAACAGCGGGAGATGGTGGCTGATGAATTTGAATTTCTCTTTCTCGCAAAAGGTTTCGACGCTCGTATTGCCTTGACCGGACCTGATAAATCGTATCTCAAAATGGAATGTCCACCCCTCTGCGAAACCTTTATTCTCAAAATAGTACAGGACACAGATTTGCTTCTTTATCTTGAAAGGGCAGACTTTAAAAAGGTGACTCTGGGGGACGGAGAACGTTTTTCATGGTCACATACGTTTGGATCAGGTTGAGTTCAAGAAAATTTGTAGGGAGGATACGTGTTAATAGGAAAACTGATGAAAAACTCAAAAGAACGTCTCATGGTAACCATTACAGAACAAAAGGGGATAAAATGTATAGATCTGAGGGTTTATAATATTATTAATGACGGAGAATTAGTGCCTACGGCA
>JAGSYM010000258.1 GCA_018262395.1 Nitrospirota bacterium
GGTGGAACATTCAGGTTGAATCCAAGGGTTGATGACATTCCGGAAGGCATCGGATATCGAATGAACCGCATACTCCTGCTTACCATGGGCAAAGTGAAGGTTGCGGCATCCGGTTGTTATTGTCCTGAGAATGTGCTTTTACGGAGCCTGTTGAGACACCTCATTGTGAAACGTAGTGAAGTCGTCATTGTTGATATGGAAGCCGGTATTGAGCATTTTACAAGGGGTACTGCAGATTCTGTTGATGCGTTCATCGTTGTTGTTGAACCGGGACAGAGGAGCATCCAGACAGCAAGGACCGTCTTTGAAATGGCAAAGAATCTCGGTGTGCAGAAAGTCTTTGTTGTTGCGAATAAGGTGAGAGGGCCCGAGGACAACAAGTTTATACAAGAGCATATCTCGGGACCTATTATCGGATCAATCGCATTCAGCCATGCCATCATGGAAGCCGACATGAAAGGAGCCTCACCCTGCAGTTACTCCGGGGAGACCGTCAATGAGGTCAGAGATATCAAGATTAAAATCGAGATGAGTTTGAATCCGGTACAATGAACATTCAGCGTATTCTCGCAGGGATTGACTTTGAAAGACATACAGAGCATATCCTTGCGTATGCTTCGTTGTTTGCGAAACATTTTAAGGCATCTGTGCATCTTCTCCATGTTATCGATTACGTTGTGACACCACCTGCATATCTTGATCAGTATATAGAAGAGGAGAAAAGAGCTGCCGAAAAGAAGTTTGAAACGATGCAAGAGGAATTGTCCGCTTCTGGCATCGCGGTGAATACAAAGGTTGCTGTTGGAAGGCTTCAGGTATCGTTCGATGCGGCGGTAAGAAAGACCGGTGCTGATATGCTCATCCTCGGGTTTGAATCACATGCTTTACGGAGAAGCAGCTCGGAGAAGCTGATCAAAGGATTACAGATGCCCATGCTCGTGGTGAGAGGGGAAAAGGCGGCAGCTGCATATTCCGGAAAAATTGAGATCAGGAGAATTCTCTGCCCGACAGATTTTTCTGAGATGTCACAAAAAGCCCTCCATATTTCACAGGAACTGGCCCATGTCTTTTCATCCGGCATAGAGGTTATACACGTTATTCCGGAATCCCTCATAAAGAAAATAAGAACCATTGAGAATGAAGACAGGGCGATGAAGGATGTGTATGAGCAGGGAAAAAGCAGATTCGCAGAATTTCTCGCTGACTCAAACCTGAAAGCAACTGGTCTCATGGATCAAGGCGAACCACATAAGAGAATCGTCGCACTCGCAAAGGAAAAAGATATTGATCTGATCGTCATGGGTGCGCGTGGCCTTGGGTTCATTAAAGGCATGCTTATTGGAAGTGTCACCGATGCAGTATTGAAATCTTCCCCGTGTCCTGTGCTTGTTGCACACTAATGATTCAGGAAATAATCTTTCTTATCTTTGGCCTGCTGTTAATCCTTCTCGCTGCTGAAAGTTTTACAAACGGCATCGAGACGTTCGGCCAGAGGTTCAATCTCTCTCAGGCGGTAGTCGGCAGCCTTTTGGCTGCGGTGGGTACTGCGCTTCCTGAGACACTGCTCCCCATTGTAGCAATATTCTTTTACAGTGGCTCATCCGCCAAGGATATCGGAGTCGGAGCTATCCTCGGCGCTCCTTTCATGTTATCAACCCTTGCTTTTTTCCTGGTCGGTCTCACCGTTTTGATCGCATATTCACGAAAGCGGAGGGGATTCGAAATTAGGGTCGAAGCCCGCTCAACAAAAAGGGATATTCTCTTTTTTTTACCCATGTATTCTCTTGCAGTCCTCATGCCGTCTATTGCAGGGAAGTCGCTGAATCCTTTTATAGCATTTGTGCTTGTTGGCGGTTATGTCGTGTATGCATACCGGACATTCAGGGATGAAAGTGCAGGAATTGAGCATTCAGATGAAATGTATCTCTGGAGGTTATGCAGGAAGATAGGCCTGTCACGATCAGAAAAACCTCATATAGTGCTCATATTGATTCAGATCTTCGGAGCGCTGGGGGTAATGATAACCGGGGCTCATACATTTGTTGCAAGTCTTGAGCATGTCTCAGTAAGGTTCGGCATGAATCCGCTTCTTTTTGCGCTTATTCTTGCGCCGATCGCAACAGAGCTCCCTGAGAAAGTCAACAGTGTGACGTGGACATGGAAAGGACGCGATACCCTGGCAATCGGGAATATAACAGGGGCAATGGTTTTTCAATCAACGTTTCCTGTTTCAGTCGGACTATTATTTACGGAGTGGCGGTTGACAGGCATGGCCTTTTTTTCTGCGGTCATCGCATTGCTGTCAACGCTCATCGTGCTGATTGAACTGACAGTGAGAAAACGCCTTTCACCATATACCATGCTCTTCGGCGGCGGATTGTATCTTGTCTATGCGGTTGTGCTGATAGCTGGAAAAATGTAACACTTTTTATAATTCTTCTCTATCCTTTTCTGTAAGAGGAAATTGTCACACTCAATATATATATATATAGATGGTATATAGCAACAGTCATCCTGAACTTGTTTCAGGATCTCTTTTTGCTGTAGCATACCAAAAATATGAGATTCTGAAATGAATTCAGAATGACAAAAAAGAATGTTCAGGTTGTTTCAAGTATGATAAAAAAATGAAGCCTGTGATTGAAATGTCGAGTGAAAAAAGCACTACGAAATAGAGTCCTTAAACTACGGGATCAGATACCGTCGCACATAAGGGAGCGAAAGACCGTGCGTATCAAGGAAAACCTCTTCTCCCTGTATGAATTCAATGCTGCAAAGACTATCCTTTTCTATGCATCATTCAGGTCTGAGGTCGAAACGCACGGCCTGATCCGGGAGGCACTTGCAATGGGGAAAAGACTTGTGCTTCCGAAAGTGGATGCAGAAAACCATGCGCTCATCCTGTTCGAGATAAAAGATGTACATGAGCTGTCTCCAGGATATATGAGTATTCCCGAACCAGACCTCCCTGATGAAAGACGAGCAGTCATTGCTGATATGGATCTTGCGATTATTCCCGGTGCAGCGTTCGACCTGCGAGGAAACCGCCTCGGATATGGTGCAGGATATTATGACGGTTTGCTGTCTCAGAGAACGAAAAAAATACTAATCATTGCCCTTGCTTTCGATGAGCAGCTCGTTGATGCAATCCCTGCAGAGAAGCATGA
>JAGSYM010000259.1 GCA_018262395.1 Nitrospirota bacterium
TGGTCAAAGGTTTCGAAAGATGAAAGAGCGTTACCGTTGAACCAAAAGCCTCAGCAAGTTTTGCCAGAAAACATGATCGTTCTTCAATATGGGTCATATCGCCTCTCACTGGGACAAGAATATTCTTCGGGACGACTCTGCCCATATGCACTACCCTCACCATGGCGACAGAACATGGCAGTTTCATCATAAACTCTCTTGCAAGAGTCTTAAGAAAAAATCTCTTCTGTATATCCTCTCTTCTTGTTGCAGTAAAGACCAGGTCGATCTTTTTTTGATTTATAATATCTCTGATCTTTCTGAAAGGATCCCCCCTCTCAGTGATACTTTCAGCTTCGATGTCCTGTTTTTCAGCCTCTATGAAAAGGCGTTCGAGAGCAGCTTCTGCATGTCTGGATACCTCTTTGTCTCTGTTTTCTTCTGCAACAAAAACAAACGAAAGCTTTGCCTGGCATGATTTTGCAAGAGCTATCGCGTACCGGGCTGCTATTTCGGAATTTGTAAATTCATTCACCGCAGCAAGGATTTTTTTATACATGAACAGATTATATCGAGAGCCGCAGCAAATCACAAGTGAGCGCACAGGAGAAGGATTTCAAATGAAATGT
Organism: Nitrospirota bacterium; assembly: GCA_018262395.1. The sequence goes on from JAGSYM010000259.1 coordinate 609, forward strand.
TAGAATACTCCATGGTTGATGCCTCATGTAAACATCTGCTTGTGAGGGGGGTAAACTGGATAGGAGACAGTGTAATGACCCTTCCGGCATTGAAGGCTCTGAAAAAGGGATTGAGCGGAACAAACATTTCTCTCCTCGTGAAACCCTGGGTATCAGCAGTTTTTGAAAATAATCCGGATATCGACGAAATTATCCCGTACGGCGATACTCATAAGGGATTCATCGGCAAGATAAAACTTTCAAGGACATTGAGCAGAAAAAAGTTCTGCAGCGCACTTTTGTTACAAAATGCTTTTGATGCCGCTCTCCTGACTTTCCTTTCAGGGGTGAAGGAGCGTATCGGATATGACAGGGATGGGAGACGGTTTCTCCTGACAAGGGCGATTTCAGTCCCGGGAAGTAACATGCACCAAATATATTATTACCTGAACCTTGTCGGACAGATCGGGATCAAAGCCGAATATTCATACCCCTATATTTACCTCACACTGGATGAGAGATTGGATGCAAGGACACGCCTGAAAGAGCTGAAAAGGCCAATCCTTGGGATTAATCCGGGCGCAACATACGGTTCTGCAAAGAGGTGGTTCCCAGAGAGATTCGCCGAGGTCGCAACATGGTTTATGGCTGATACCAGTGGAAGTGTGGTCATTTTTGGCGGAAAATCAGAAGTTGATATCGCCGATGAGATCAACAAACATATCATTCCGGAATTCCGGAAAACGGATACTTTATTGAATGTAGCCGGGCAGACAACCCTCAGAGAACTGATATCGCTCATCTCTGAATGTGACGTTTTTCTTACCAATGATTCAGGGCCCCTGCACCTTGCCTATGCACTAAGGACACCGATGGTGGCGATATTCGGGTCCACAGATCCCCAGTTAACCGGACCGCCACCTGCAACTAAGGGCGAAGACAATGCCGTCGTTGTAGCACCGGACATACCATGCGGTCCCTGCTTCGAGCGTTCCTGCAAACAGAATGATATGCGATGCATGTATGCCGTTACGTCGGATGATGTCTATTACGGAATAAAGAAATTGCTTTCGCATATCCCTGCTGTTTTTTTCGACCGTGACGGCACGTTGTGCCAGGATACCGGTTACATAAACAATATGAATGATTTCCATGTTTTCCCTGAGATCGACAACCTCACATTCCTGAAAGAAAAAGGATTTAAGCTTATCGGGATTAGTAACCAGTCGGGAATTGCAAGAGGTCTGGTTGATACGAATTTCGTTCAACAAGTAAACAACATGTTTGTAAACCAGTACAGCTTTGATGATTTCTTTTACTGCCCTCATCATCCTGACGAACACTGCATATGCAGGAAACCGGAACCGGAAATGCTTCTGAGGGCCAGAAGCAGGCATCGAATTGATCTCAAAAAGTCTTTTGTTGTTGGAGATAAAGAGTCGGATATGCTTCTTGCCAAATCTGTCGGCGCAAAAGGGATACTGGTACAGACAGGTCAGCTTCAGGAATCACACCATGCTGATTTTACGGCTGCAAATTTAGCAGAGGCAGTGAACTGGATACTGAATGACAGCAAGTAATCTCATTCCTCTCTGAAAAGAGAGGGCAAAAAGGAGCTTCCACACTCGATAATCATGAAACTCTTCTCGAATTTTATCCCCTCTTTTTAGAGGGGAATTATAATGAAAAACTTGAACCTGAAAGGACTTGCCCCCCATAAAATTCTCATCGTTAAACCGAGCTCCCTTGGTGATGTTGTTCACAGCCTTCCTTTTCTGAATACAATCAGGAAATGTTTCCCTGATGCCGAGATTCACTGGGTTATCGCACAAGGTTTCGAAGGACTTCTCGAAGGGCATCCGATGATCGAAAGGCTATGGGTTATAAAAAAAGATTCGTGGAAAAAGATTCAGAATGCCACACAAACGATCCAGGAAATAAAAGTTTTATTTAAACAGTTGAAGCAGGGAAAATACGACCTTGTGATAGACATGCAGGGACTTCTCAGAAGCGGGGTTATTACTGCTGCGACCGGTTCTCCCATGAGAATCGGATTTGCAGAAGCACGCGAAGGAAGCAGGGTTTTTTATACTCATACTGTTACGGGTGGAAAGAATATCCACGCTGTTGACAGGTATCTGAAAATTGCTGAATTTTTGGGATGCGACATCTCTGAAATTCTTTTCCCTTTCCCTGTATCGCAATCTCCTTCATCCCTCATCCTTCATCCCTCATCCTTTAATGCTCCTGATGGATACGCTGTCATCGTACCAGGTGCCCGATGGAAAACCAAGAGATGGCCTGCGGAACAATTTGGGAAACTTGCGTCTTTGCTGCCTATAAAGACAGTTATTGTGGGAAGTAGCGGCGACAGCAATATCGCTGATGAAATCGTCTCGCTTTCAAAAGGCAAGTCTGTATCTCTTGCGGGAAAAACAGATCTGAAGGTTTTGGTGGACATTATGAGACGGGCACAGTTTGTTGTGAGTAACGATTCAGGGCCAATGCATATTGCTGCAGCATTGGGGGTTCCCGTATACGCAATCTTCGGCCCTACGGATCCCGGCAGGACAGG
>JAGSYM010000260.1 GCA_018262395.1 Nitrospirota bacterium
GACTGAGCACCGATGTCATAAACTTCTCTGTCCCGACGAGCAGTGTCGTGAAAGGAGAGAGTCTGATTGATACAGCATTGACAGTCCAGGCCCTCGGAGCAGATTTCATTATCATACGACACGCTTCATCAGGCGTTCCGCATCTCCTCGCAAAACATCTCAACGCTTCGGTTATCAATGCCGGTGATGGAACAAATGAGCATCCGACTCAGGCTCTCCTTGATGCATTCACGATTCAGGAAAAGAAGGGGAAGGAGCTGGCAAGCCTTGAGATCGCCATTGTGGGTGACATAATGCACAGCAGGGTCGCAAAATCCAATATCTACTGCCTGACAGCCCTTGGAGCACGAGTCAGACTGATAGGACCGCCAACCCTGATCCCGGAAAACCTGAAAGCGATGGGTGTTTCCATTTTCCACAGCATGGAAGATGGACTGAGGGATGTTGATGTCCTGATCATGCTCAGAATCCAGATGGAAAGACAGGGGAAGGGATTCTTTCCGTCAACCGAAGAATATTTCAAGAACTGGGGACTGACACCCGAACGTCTCTCTCTCGCAAAGGAAGACGTTATTGTTATGCACCCGGGTCCTATGAACAGGGGAATAGAAATCGTTTCAGAGATTGCCGATGGCCCAAGGTCAGTAATCCTTGAGCAGGTCACAAACGGAATAGCAGTGAGAATGTCGGTCATGTATCTTCTGTCAGGAGTAAAACGTTGAGAATACGTATTCAGAACGGACGGATGATAGACCCTTCACAGGGTCTCGATATCATTGGGGATATCGTAATTGATGACAAAAAAATAAAAGAAGTCATCACGCAGAAATCAAAACAAAAGTCCCACGCCAAGAATTCCGATGATTGCAGAATAATTGACGCAAGCAACATGATCGTCATTCCCGGTCTCATTGACATGCATGTTCATCTCAGGGAACCCGGGTTTGAACACAAGGAAACGATAAGGACCGGTACTATGGCTGCGGTCAGAGGTGGATTCACCACGGTCTGTTGTATGCCGAATACATTCCCCGTGAACGATAATGCCAGTGTTACAGAGTTTATCAAAAGGAAGGCTTCACAGGAAGGTCACTGTGCGGTTCTCCCGATCGGTGCTATCACAAAAGGCCAGAAAGGCGAAGAGCTTGCAGAGATCGGCACGATGCGGAAAGAGGGCTGTGTTGCCTTCTCGGATGACGGGCAGCCGGTTATGAACAGTCTTATTACACGAAGGGCGCTCGAATATTCTAAGGCATTCAATGTCCCGGTAATCTCTCATTGCGAAGACCTGTTCCTTTCCGAAGGCGGCGTGATGAACGAGGGGTTGTTGTCTGTGACCCTCGGTCTCAAGGGTAGCCCTGCTGAAGCAGAGCAGATAATGATCTTCCGGGATATTGTTCTTGCAGAACTGACAGGTGGCAAATTGCATGTAGCCCATGTATCAACAAAAGGTTCCGTCGACGTAATAAGAAATGCAAAAAAGAGAGGGGTGAATGTCACAGCAGAAACCTGTCCGCATTACTTCAGCATCACTGAAGATGCGGTAAAAGGGTACGATACGAACGCAAAGGTCAATCCTCCCCTGAGGACTGAAGAGGATGTTGAGGCGATTAAGGAAGGGTTACGGGATGGTACAATTGATCTGATTGCTACCGACCATGCCCCGCACCACAGGGATGAAAAACTCAGGGAATTTGACATGGCACCATCAGGGATTTCAGGACTCGAAACAGCATTGGGCCTGAGCCTGAGACTTGTCGAGAACCGTATCCTTACCTTCAGCCAGTTAATCGAAAAAATGGCATTGAATCCAGCAAGAATTTTGCAAATTGATAAAGGAACACTCAGAGTCGGCTCTGACGCAGATGTGGTAATCATCGATGATAAGAAGGAATACACCGTTGAAAGTGAACAATTCATCTCAAAAGGGAAAAACACTCCGTTCAATGGGTGGGATTTAAGAGGCATGCCGGTCATGACAGTCCATAAGGGAAAAGTCTATGAGTGGTAAAGCCGTGCTGGTTTTGTCTGACGGAATGGTTTTCGAGGGCAATGCCTTCGGCTGTGACGGCGAAGTAATAGGAGAAGTTGTATTCAACACATCCATGACAGGCTATCAGGAAATTCTTACCGATCCGTCCTATAGAGGGCAGATTGTTACGATGACATATTCTCAGATGGGCAATTACGGCATTATTTTAGAAGACAGGGAGTCGCTTCATGGACCAAAGGTGGAAGGTTTTATTGTCAAGGAGTATATTGATTTTCCAAGCAACTGGAGAGCTTCTTCATCTCTTGGGCAGTACCTGAAGGATCATCGGATAGTCTGCATTGAAGGTATTGATACCCGGGCTCTGACAAGGCATTTAAGAAATCACGGAGCCCAGATGGGAATACTATCCACATCAGATTTGGATCCGGAGAGCCTTCTGAAAAAAGTGAGGGCACACCCCGGGATCTCTGCCTTTGATCTGGTCAAGGACGTGACGACAAAAGAACCGTATTTATGGAAAGATGGGGTATGGAAATGGCAGCCTGCTCCTCCTGAAAGTCAGAAGTCAGAAGTCAGAAGTCAGAAATTAAAAGTGAAAAGTTCTGAAGATGTTAACTCATCCTTCAGGGTAGTCGTTTACGATTTCGGTGTGAAGTTCAATATCCTGAGAAACCTTGTCGAGGCAGGGTTCGTGGTCACCGTTGTTCCTGCACAGACTCCTGCGGAGGCAGTCCTTGAAATGGCTCCTGATGGCATCATTTTGAGTAACGGCCCCGGAGATCCCGAGACCGTCACGTATGCTATCGGAAACACGAAAAAGCTCCTGGGGGAAAAACCGATTTTCGGAATCTGTCTTGGACATCAGATACTCGGTCTTGCAATGGGGGGCAGAACGTATAAACTCAAGTTTGGTCACCATGGCGGCAACCATCCGGTTAAGGACCTGCAATCAGGTAAAGTTGAAATAACATCACAGAACCATAACTACTGTGTTGATATCGAAAGTGTCAGGGGGCAGGCGATATTGACCCACAAAAATCTTTATGACGGGACAGAGGAAGGTATGCAGCATGTTGAGTTCCCTGTATTTTCGGTTCAGCATCATCCTGAAGCCGGGCCGGGACCAAACGATTCAGCACATCTTTTCACAAGATTCAGAGAAATGAT
>JAGSYM010000028.1 GCA_018262395.1 Nitrospirota bacterium
GAAATTAGCACAATGCAGCGTGTTTGGTCAAGGCCAGCCACTTTACAAGTCATTAATATCATTATTATAATGAGTTATTGTGAAAAAGAAAATTCTCTCTGGGATTCTGATCCTCCTTATGGGATTCCTTTTAGGAGGCCTCGCGTTTTATACCCTCGGTAAACTTACTGGAAAGGGCAGATATCTGTCTTCTCCCATTGCCCCAACGGTGCCCCGCCAGATCATGGAAACCGGCAAGGCATTCTCGGAGATTGTCAATACTGTTTCACCTTCAGTGGTAAATATTTCTACAACCAAGGTCGTTCGAAGAGAAACCGGCCCTTTTTTTGAAGATCCATTTTTTGATTTCTTCAGTCCCTTTCATGAGTTCGGTGCGCCAAAAAAATGGAAAGAGAGAAGTCTTGGCTCCGGTGTCATTGTCTCTCCGGATGGATATATCATCACGAATAACCACGTTGTTGAAAAGGCGGACGAAATAAAGGTAACACTTTTCGATAAAAGAGTGTTCAAGGGCCGCATCGTGGGTGTAGATTCGAAAACAGACGTTGCCATAATCCGTATTGATGCGGGCAATCTTCCGGTTCTCTCATGGGGTGATTCCGATACGTTACAGGTCGGTGAGTTTGTCCTTGCCATAGGGAGCCCTTATGGGTTAAGCAATACGGTCACCATGGGGATTATCAGTGCCGTTGGAAGGGCAAATGTCGGGATTGCTGATTATGAAGACTTCATCCAGACGGATGCCGCCATCAATCCCGGGAATTCCGGGGGGCCGCTCGTAAATATTAAGGGGGAACTGATCGGAATCAACACCGCAATATTTTCCCGGACCGGCGGATATCAGGGCATCGGGTTTGCCGTGCCGAGTAATATGGTTCGTTTGGTCATGGATCAGCTTATCCAGAAGGGAAAGGTCACCAGAGGATGGATCGGCGTTTCCATCCAGGAACTGACGCCGGAACTTGCCCAGCAGTTCGGACTAAAAAAATCAAAGGGCGCCCTTGTCAGTGACGTCGTGAAGGATAGTCCGGCAGCAAAGGCCGGCATTGTCCGCGGCGATATTATCATTCAATTTAATGGAAAAGAAGTAAAAGATGTAAGCAGCCTGCGAAACCTTGTTGCCCAAAGCAAGGCAGGCAGTGCAATTAGTTTGAAGATACTCCGCGGCGGCAAAGAGTTGACTGTTCAGGTCGATATTGTGGAACTGCCGAGGGAAGTGGCGGAAGTTCTTCCAGATCAGTCACCCAATGAAGCGGAAGCTAAGGTGCTCACAGGCCTGGCGGTTATGGATCTTAATAAAGAGATTATCAGACAGCTTGGGTTCAATAAGGAAGAGAAAGGAGTTGTGGTTGTCAGGGTAGAACCGGGAAGTCCGGCAGACGAAGCCGAGATGAAAAAAGGGGATATTATCAAAGAGATCAATAAAAAGGAGATAGATAATCTTGCGACATATAACCAGGTGCTGACGAATGCGAAGAGGAATGAATCTATGCTTCTTTTTATTAACAGAGGCGGCAAAAAGTTTTATGTTATCCTCAAGGCATAAAGGACTCGGTTAGAAAAAATCTGAGATCTTTTGGTTTTGTCATTGCCCGACTTGATCGGGCAATCCAGAGAAAAAGCTGGATTATCCGGTCAAGCCGGATAATGACACCCATTGGAACAGAATTTGCTCTTGTCTTACCCTAAAAAGGAAGGGAGGTGATACCAGTGTTTTTTATTTCAAGAATTGTAATCCTGTTACTTTTTGCTTTTTCAGGATACATTATCGGTCTTAAATATCATTATGAAATGTATGGTGGTTTAATCGGTTTTTTCTTAGGGCTCCTTGCAGTAACAGCAGAGATGAAGTTCAAGAAAATCGAACTCGGTTCCATTATCGCCGGGTTATTTGGTATTTCGTGCGGGCTCCTGTTTGCATACCTTGTTATGCTCCCTTTACAGCTGTTCCTCGGTGAGGACATAAAAACTATTTCTGTTGGATTAATGGTCGTATTCGGATACGGTGGTCTGCTGATCGGATTGAGCAGGGGTAAAACCCTTTCTCTATCGAGCATTTTCAGGGTGTTCCGCGGTCAGGGGATCGAGGAAAATCTGAAACTCCTTGATACGAGTGTCATTATCGACGGCAGGATTGCCGACATTTGCGAAACCGGCTTCCTCGAAGGAAGCTTTATCGTTCCACAGTTTATTCTTCAGGAATTACAGCATATTGCCGACTCGGCTGATCCCATGAAGCGTGCGAGGGGCAGGCGGGGGCTTGACATACTTCATAGGATTCAGCAGATGGCCCGCATTACTGTCCGGATCGTTGAAGAGGATTTTCCAAAAATCAAAGAGGTTGATGCAAAGCTTGTTGCATTGGCAAAGGTATTAAATGCAAAAGTCATCACAAACGATTTTAACCTCAATAAAGTTGCTGAACTTCAGGGGGTATCGGTCCTGAATATCAATGAACTATCCAACTCATTGAAACCGGTTGTGCTCCCCGGCGAAGCCATGAAGGTATTCATTCTCAAGGAAGGCAAAGAGTATAACCAGGGCGTTGCATATCTCGATGACGGAACCATGGTTGTTGTGGAGAACGCACGAAGGCTTATCGGAAAAAATACAGAGGTTACGGTGACCAGTGTGCTGCAGACAACAGCCGGCAGGATGATATTCTCCAAGCTCAAAGAGGATTATGAACGGGAGGAGCTGAAAGTCGTGGCACGGTAAGATTATAGGGCATGGTATGGTACTGAAAAAGGCAATTCTATACCATGCGCTCTTGTGTTAAATAGAGTCTGTAAATTAAGTACTGTTATCCCTAAGAGTTGTCGTTCCCGCGACGGCGGGAATCCATTTTTTGATAGTGAAAGCTTTCAGGACTTGATCCCTCGGTCCATCAAAAAGGATGGCGGGCAAGCAAGCCGGAGGATGACATCAGCAGTATTTATACACGGACACCGGATGGAATATCCCTCAATGAAAGCGTTTCGGCAATATAAAGTCACTGCAATTATACCGGCGGCCGGATTGGGCAAGCGATTTGGTCCGGGAAAAGACAAACCGTTTCAGAACCTTGGCGGCAAGCCACTCATTATCTGGCCCCTTGAAGCATTACAGGCGATTCCGGAAATTTCTGAAATCATTCCGGTTCTTAGAACAGAGGATGCCGAAAACGGACAGAAGATTTTTGAAGAATATGGCATCTCAAAAATAAAGCGGATAGCTCAGGGAGGAAAAGAGCGGCAAGATTCTGTCTATAACGGGCTCAGGCTGATTGAGGACAAACAGTGTATCGTGCTCATTCATGATGGAGCCAGACCTCTCGTGGAGAGGGATTTTATTGAAGTGATGATAGCAGAAATGTTGAATCATAAGGGGACCTGTGACGGCATTATTCCCGGAGTCCCGGTGAAAGATACCATAAAAGAAGGCGATAAGGGCTTCGTCTTGAGGACTTTGAAACGGGATGCTCTCTGGGCCATCCAGACACCGCAGATTTTCCAGTACGAAAAAATATCGAAGGCTTACGAGCAGGCAATGGAGAAGAAACATTGTACAACTGATGACGCTGCGGTGCTGGAGCGATACGGAGGGCGGATACGGATTATCATGGGGTCGTACCGGAATATTAAAATTACGACTCCGGAAGACCTCATCATCGCAGAAGCACTGTTAAGGAAAAATTCGGAAGCGTAAGCTCTAAATTCTAAATTAATACAAGTATTCAAGATGCAAAATTTAAAATATTTGCTTCATTCGTAATAAAGTTTAAAGAACTGTTAAGCAAACATATTGTCATTCCGGCTTGTCCGGAATCTCTCTTTGTTTCTTGGTTACATATATCTGTATGCAGAAGGATTCCAGACAAGCTGGAATGACAAACGCATTTGTATTTTGCATCTTATTTAGAAATTAGGATTAACAGGTTGCTGAAGAAGTTACGATCACAACATACTGTCATGCTGAACTTGTTTCAGCATCTTATATAATCAACAGGTTAGGGATCCCGAAACGAGTTCGGGATGACAAAATAGACTTTTTCTGCAATCTGTTAGAAATTTCGAATTTGGAGTTTACGGTATGCGTGTCGGCATTGGATATGACTCTCACAAACTTGTTGAGGGGAGGAAATTGATTCTTGGAGGAGTCGAGATCCCCTTCGAAAAGGGACTTCTCGGCCACTCTGATGCCGATGTGCTCTGCCATGCGATCATAGATTCACTGATCGGAGCACTTGGCCTCGGTGACATCGGGAAGCATTTCCCGGACGATGACCCGCAATGGAAAGATGTATCAAGCATTCAGCTGCTCAGGCAGGTTGTTGAACTGATGGGTTTCAACGGATACGAAGCCTCATGGGTGGACTCGGTGGTAATCGCGGAAAACCCCCGGCTCTCCCCATATACGGAAGACATGAAACAGTCTCTATCAGTATCCGGCATCCCATCCGGAGCGATAAATATCAAGGCAAAGACCAATGAGGGAATGGGGTTTGTTGGAAGAGGCGAAGGAATTGCTGCGTACGCTGTGTGCTTACTCAGGCGTATTGAATAAACGTATAACCATTATTTCAGCAGCAATTTCCTGATATCCCCGACTCTCAGGGTAATCTTGTGCGAGTCGAGGTATTCAAGGAGCGGCAGGGCAAATTTCCGGGTAGTACCGAGGATGTCCCGGAACTCTGCAACAGTCATCTCAGGTTTGTTCCTGAAAAAACTCTTCAGATTTTCAACCATCTTCTGAAATACTGAAGACGGGATATACATCGTGTCGCTGATTCTTACGAGACTTCCCTCCTTCGCAAGAAGGTTCAGGATATCCGAAAGGCGTTTCATGTCAAGTTTTAAGGTCTGTGACAGTTCTTCTTTCAGGGGAGGCTGAAAACCGCTTTTTTCAAGGAGCCCAAGGAGGCTTGTCTTTACTGTCTCATCGACCTGCGACAGTGAGGCGGTAAAAGAAGCAAGACGGACGAGCTCTTTGTCGATCATAATTTCCTTCAGAGAATGTATCAGATTACCGAAAAGCCGCGGTTCGATGTCAACACGTGCACGGAGCTCTTCTTTCAGCATGCCGGACTTGAGCGGATTTTTTCTGTGGAAATCATCCATGATCTTTTTTATATTCTCTCTGAAGGACTCAAAGGCGTTCTTATGAATGAGGATATCTTCGAACTGCATCAGGAGGCCCTTCTCCCGCAATTCTTTCATTGTGTCCCGGATCAAGGGAATCTCAGCCTTGATCCAGCCTTCAATCAATGAGATGTTGATACCGTAAATGCCGGACCGTTTAACCTTGACAGCGATTTTGTCGGATAACGTTCCTGCTTCAAATGTCTGCAAATCTTCAAGGCCTTCTTTGTAGTGCCTGCGGAAGGAGAGCGGGTCAAGGACTTCACCTCCGCCAATCGTGTCAACAGGAGAGAATCTTCTGATAATATACCGGTCTCCTGACATGGCAATCACAGGTTCATGAAGCCTGAACTGGCAGTAGCAGGATTCTTGTGCCTTCAGCTCGTTCTGCCCGAAGAGGATGACCCGTGCGACAGTCTCTGACGTCCCCAGATGGAAATGAACGAGGCTCTTGCTCTTGAGGACCGGTGCGTCCGAAAGCAGTTCTACCTTTGCGTCAATTTTTCTCGTCGGGGTCAGCCGTCCGGGTATAACAACCGCATCACCTCGCTGTAAAGCTTCCTTATCAACACCCTGAAGATTGATTGCCACCCTCTGCCCGGCATACGCTGTCTGTATAGATTTCCCATGACTGTGGAGGCCGCGCACCTTGCTTTGGATAGCGCTTGGCAGGATATCGACATCCTGATCGATCGAGATGCTTCCTGAAACAGCAGTGCCTGTCACAACTGTCCCGAATCCTTTCAAGGTAAAAACCCTGTCAATCGGGAGTCTGAAGAGCCCCCGTGTCGGCTTGGGCTCAACCTGTAATGCAATTTCCCGTATCTTTTCTTTCAGGGAATCGAGGTTAAACAGGGTTTTTGATGAGACAGGAAGTATGGGAGCGCCGTCAAGAAAGGTACCTTTTACAAAGTTTCGTACTTCATCCTCGACCAGGTCGAGCCAGTCTTTTTCGACAAGATCCGCCTTTGTGATTGCGATGAGTCCTGACTTAATCTTCAGAAGATTGCAGATATGGAGATGTTCGCGGCTCTGGGGCATGATTCCTTCGTCTGCAGCGATAACCAGGAGAACAAGGTCTATTCCACCTGCTCCCGCGAGCATGTTCTTTACGAGCCTTTCATGACCGGGGACATCAACAATCCCGACCGTCAACCCATCCGGATATGTGAGGTCTGCAAATCCAAGATCAATCGTAATGCCCCGCTCTTTCTCTTCTTTCAGCCTGTCCGGGTCGACTCCTGTTAACGCTTTTACAAGGGAGCTCTTTCCATGATCTATATGTCCTGCTGTGCCAAGGATTACATAACGCATATGCAGCTATTATACCTTAACCCTAATACTGCAGATATTGCTTTCGCCTCTGCGAATCCGCCGAGAAGAGAATCCTTCTGACTTGATAAAAAAATCGTGAAGAAGGATTCCGGCCCCTCCATAATGACGGCGGGCAAGCAAGCCGGCATGACAAAAATATGGAACTGCGGATGAGACCGCAGGGTATCCACTTACTATGGGAACTTACCGGCCTTCAGAATATCTTTTTTGCTTCCGTCCTTACGGATCAATGTTACCGTCGGCCTGAAAAATACAAAATCCTGATGAAAGGGTGTTTTTACCGTGCCGCCGAATGAACTATTGTCACCGAGTGCTATATGTATCGTGCCGTAAATCTTTTCCGATTCAAGGATATTGTCAGGCCTCCTGGCTGATCTGTTCGTGCCGATGCCGAGTTCAGCAACATTGGCATTATCTTTTCTTTCAGTGAGCTTTGCACGCAGATATTCAGCATACTCGTCTGATCCTGAAATGTCGGTAACATACCCATCCTGAATCGTAAGTGCAACCGGGGATGACAACTGTCTGGTAGGGCCCCATTCAAGGACGAGTCTTCCCTGGGCTGACCCCTCAACGGGCGCCAGGAAGACCTCTCCGGCCGGAAGATTACCAAATGCCCCTCTCTTTGACAGAATTCCCGTATCAGATAGTGCTTTTCTTCCCCTCATTGAAAAGGAAAGTGAGGAACCATTTGGGGTTTTAATCCTGACGGAGTCAGCAGTACTAACCACCTTTGCCAGTGCAAGGGTGGTTGTAGCGAGAGTCTTCCAGTCAACATTCATAGCGCCCTCAAGCATGGAAACATCGAAAAGGGGCATGCTTGCATATCTGCAGCCACAGATTCTCGTCAGCAAATCCCTGAACCGTGTATGGCTTGTTGAATAATTTGAGAGGGCGATGACGCAATGAACCGCATGCGCGCTGTATTTCCTGATGATATCCTCAGCCTGTGCAATATCACTCTCCCGGGCTTTTTTCCGGAGCAGAGAGGAGAGGAGACGTTCTCTCTTTAAAGCTTTAATCGCCTCATCCCCGAAGGCAAGTTCCCAGAGTTCTTTGGGGGGCTCTGCACCATGACTGCCGGTAGCCGGATATTCAAAATAGGTTAAGGACGAGCAAAGCTTCTTCCCGATCTCGGCAGCAAGCAGGGCAAGGCATCTGAGTTTGGATCTTCTTTCCTGATCGGATTCGGAGGTCGCTTCGTTATCTGCAATTCTGTCATTGAACAGAAGGACCCGCTCATATTTTTTTACGCCAAGATTGACCCGGTAAATGGCCTGTATAGCAGAGGTTAGCACCGTCTTCAGAATTCTTACCTGAAGAGAAATTCCATCTGTTTGAGGTGTTCACCGGGGAAGCTGATGGGATAATTACAATCGAAACAGGCAGTGCAATAATTATGGACGTCCGGTACAATTTTCTTGAGTCCCTCGATACTGAGATATGAGAGGGAATCTGCCGTTACGTATTTCCTGATCTCTTCAAGGAGGTGGGTGGAGGCAATAAGTTCGCTTCTTGTTGGGGTATCTATGCCATAAAAACAGGGGGCGATTGTTGGAGGAGAACTAATCTTCATATGAACCTCTTTTGCTCCCCCGCCTTCCCGCAGCATCTTCACGATTTTCTTGCTTGTTGTGCCCCGCACAATAGAGTCATCAATCACGATCAGCCTTTTACCTTCGAGGAGTTTTCTCACCGGATTCAGCTTGATCTTGACACCGAAGTGGCGGATGCTGTTCTTCGGCTCAATGAACGTTCTGCCGACATAGTGGTTTCTTATAAGACCGAAATCGAAGGGGATGTTGCTCTCCTCCGAGAATCCAATTGCGGCCGGCACACCGGAATCCGGAACCGGGATGACGAGGTCACCCTCTGTACTGCACTCCCGGGCAAGTTGTCTTCCAAATTCCTTCCTCATTTCATTGACATTCAGTCCGCCAAAGATGTTGCTGTCGGGGCGGGAAAAATAAATGAATTCGAATATGCAGAAGGCCTTTCTCTGACTGTTTAATATTTTCATGGATTCCAGGCCATGCTCGTTGATGATCAGGATCTCACCGGGTTCAACATCACGAATATACGTTGCACTGATGAGGTCAAAGGCGCACGTCTCTGATGCGACGACATAGGCTCCATCCTTCATCCCCAGACTGAGCGGCCTGACACCATAGGGGTCACGGATTGCGATGAGTTCCTTTTCGGTGAGAATGAGGAGGCTGAAAGAGCCGCTTATCTGAGAAATTGCATGGGCTACCCGTTCATAAAACTCGTTTCCCTTTG
>JAGSYM010000261.1 GCA_018262395.1 Nitrospirota bacterium
CGGTATCCAGCGACTCGAGTATTTTTAAATGGCAATTCGTAATTCTCTGTTTTATATAATAAAATGACAGAGTCACTGGATTCCGGGTCAAGCCCGGAATGACGGAAAAAACACAGAAAACCTATTTTGAGATAGGTTTTAGTAATCTCCCCTAACCCCTCTTTATAAAAGAGGGGATGCTTTCTTTCATTACCGGATTTATCTGATCCCACTTTTTTAAGGGGGGATACAGGGGGATTACTAAACATAATTTTTTCTGTTCACCTTTTTTACGAAAGACCAATAAATCATTATACCACCGCATTACAGCTTCGTTGCCGTTTCCGCCTTTATCTCCTGCGTCTGATGTTTCCCCGCAAAGACTGCCCCGTTTCTCCCGTCAATGCTCAGAAAATCACCCACCTTCACAAACCGCCTGTTGATTCTGCATCTCTTTTCCTGCTCCCATACAATCAGGTTATTGCACCCGACCACACACGTTTTTCCCAACCGGTTCGCAATAATAGAAGCATGTGATGTTGAACCGCCGCGTGCTGTGAGCAATCCATCCGCCGCAGATATATGCCTGATATCATCCGGGACCGTGTCGGCTCGTATCAAAATAAGGGGCGTCAGGGGATCATTCTCCCTCAGTTCCCTGATCTCATTCAGTTCAAAAACAACCCTTCCGCTCAGTGCACCGCCACCGACACCAATTCCCCGTGAGAGATAATTCGCAGTGAGTTTTTTTGACGGGATAAAAGCCATAAAAGACTCTTCGCGTTTGAGCGCCATGTCCCGTGTCTGGAGGATGAAGAGACGCTCAGGCGTCTTCCCCTCAAAGGTGAATTCGATCTCCTGTGCGCCCCAGCGCTCACGGTAAATCAAGTCCTTGCTTATCTGAAGGAGCGTGTTATGGAGTTCCGGAAACGTGTCTTCGAAAGAAATCTCTGTAGCACGGTCTTCGTATGGTCTCTGTTCATTCGAAATCGCCAATGTTCTTACCAGTCCCGAAACAATATCCTCTCCCTGGGCACCGATTGCAAAATCGCCCCAGAGCATAACCCGGTCTCCCCCATCCTGGGGGTTGCGGGTGAAGAGGACTCCTGTCCCTGAATTCTTATCCAGATTGCCGTAAGCCATTGACTGAACAATAACTGCGGTTCCCCAGTTCTCGGAAATGTCCATAATTTCACGGTAGGCCTGGGCCTTTTTCGAATCCCAGGACTGAAAGACCTGTTCGATGGCTGTCTCCAGCTGGGCAGACGGGTCATCGATGATTTCGATGCCGTTGTTCCTTATGGATGCACGATATGAGAGCGCCAGGTCCCGCATCTGCTCAGGGGTGAATTGAATTTTCCGCAGAACCTTGAATTTGTCTTTGAAGGTATTCATGATTTCATCAAACTGATCCCGTTCCATGCCATGGGACATCCCCCAGCACTGCAAAAAACGGCGGTAACAGTCCCAGACAAACCAGGGACGTCCGGTCTGTTGTATCAGGCCTTCACAGACATCTTCATTAATCCCGACATTAAGGAAGGATATCATCATGCCCGGCATCGAGATAGCTGCGCCGCTCCTGACAGAAACAAGCAGAGGATTGCGGTTATCACCGAATACCTTCCCTGTCTGGTCTTCAAGTCTTGAAAGGTGCTCTCTGATACTATCGGTCAGATGTTCATGAACGTATCTGAAGCTGTTGACAGCCTTTTTGCACCGGAAAACCTCGGTCGTTATGATAAACCCGGGAGGAACAGGGATCCCAAGCGATGCAAGTTTAATCAGGTTGTGTCCCTTGTTCCCCAGGTGAATCCTGTCCTGCGTAGCCTTATTCGGTAAATGAATCCCGGAGAGGGCCTTCTTCGGATCATAGCTCATGAGCAGATCAAGGTTCTGAACGTCGAGTCCCTCTGCCTGTTCGAACAGTGTTTTCAAAATCCTGCTGATAAAGGTGTCCAGTTGCTGGAGCCCGAATGATCCGGCAACAATCTCCCGCAGGAACTGCTCGGATATCTGGTTGACAAACTCGGACTCGCTCTGCCCTTCCCCGGTCTGCTGATACTTCGGGAGAATCTGCTCAATGCCAATCTGGGGAACAATATGCTTGAGATTATTCTTAAAGATATTGCTGTAGTGAGTATTGAGAATATCCTGGACTGCTTCAGAAAACCCTCTGAAGATATCGATGTACTGCGAGAAAGAAAACCTCCTGACCTCGAGCGCCACTGATAAGAGATCCAGGGCATGCTCGAGTTTGGTCGAGGATATCCCGTCCAACTGTAATGCCTTGAAAAAGAGATTCACATACTTTTCAATCTGGAAGAGGGTTGCGCGCGTTATGAATTTCAGGTTTATCGTATGGATAAGTTCTTCAAACAGCACATTCGCAAGATTTTCAAGACGGAACGAGAGCGCCAGTGCATCAAATTTTCTCTCATGGTATTTCCCGTACAGTGACGGTATCCCCGCTGCAATATGCCTCTTACGGACTATATTCTCGATAGGTTCAAACCTTTCCGGAGAGCGGATGATATCCCGTAAGAGTTCGAGATAATTCAGGACGCCTTCGAGACGCTCGGATATGCTTCCGTTGTCGAGGAGGACAATCAATGATGCTGTATTCGGGAGTCCAAGGCTCCGGGCATACTCAAGATGTTCCCCGATTTCCTGGGGATTAAGCCGGTATTTCCTGTTCAGCAACTGATAATATCTGACCACCAGACAAGCCCGTTTCCTCTCCCTCTCCGTAATGCCGGGAATAGCCTCGGTGAGGGAGTGCGTTTCTGCCTCGGTAAGACGGAGCAGGTCGGTCACGCGGGAAAATCCTTCGTGCCGGAAAATATGATTAAAAATGATGTTCAGGTCGTCGATATACGTGCCTGAAGTCCTGATTCTCTCAAAGACGTCATCCGGGAGGAATCCCTTTATGTGAGCCTTATCCTTTGTCATCCAGAATGATATGACTCCTTCGATAAAATCGACCACCCGGGCACTGCTCTCGACATGGCTCTGCTTGCGGAGGAAGTGAACAAGGGCATCGGTCCTGTGAGTTATTTCGTCAATTTCTGTCGATACCTCGCGCAACGGACCCTCTGCACCGATATCGCTGAAATAGACAGGGAATACCCTGGCCATAAGCTTGATCAGATGATAGACAGGAGTGATATCACTA
>JAGSYM010000029.1 GCA_018262395.1 Nitrospirota bacterium
TCTTTAAAAAAGAATTTTACAGCAATGGGATAATGCATGAGACGAAGCTCATCCATCAATATCTTCTGCATATCCTTACAAGTGATTTTTTCAGTCATTTCATATATTCCTTTCCTTCAATCAATAGAATTCCAAAAGATTTTGTGTGAGGATTAACAATCCGACCACTGTTACTTTTTTAACCTTTGGGGGACTTATCCGTTTTGCAATTTAAGGTGATATGGAGCCAGATTGCTGGAAACAGTATTCAATTTGATAGCGTATTTATTAATCTGAACTACTGTTGGATTGTCTTTATCCGCACGAGCTGCAGGAGGTTTTGCCGCAGGATGAGCAACCCGCTGATGCTGCGGTTCCGGCGAGTGGCCTTTCAGTTCCTGCAGAGCAAAAGACAGAGAATTTCTTCTTCACTGATTTTGAGCTGCATTTCGGACACACTACTTCCTGATTTCCAAAGACAAGCTTCTCGAAGTCTTCACTGCAATCAGTGCATTTATATTCATAAATCGGCATTCAATTCTCCTTTTGATGTCATTCCCGCCTGTCGGGAATCTGATTTTTATCAATCCCAAATGCTTCCGGGACTGGATCCCCCGGTCCCTCCAAAAGTACGGCGGGCAAGCAAGCCGGAGGATGACGAAATATTAGTTTATATTCAGAGTCTATTTGACCTAACAACTGATTTCTGGCAATCGCTCACTATTTTTTCGGTACTTTCTCCCAATCCTTTAAAAAATTTGAAAGACCGATATCAGTAAGCGGGTGCTTCATCAGATTTAGTATAACAGAATAAGGGATTGTTGCGATATGAGCCCCCATCCGCGCAGCTTCAACAACATGGAGAGGGTTTCTGACGCTTGCTACAATAACCTCGGTTTCGAACAGGTAATTTTCGTATATGCTGATAATGTCGCCGACAATGTCCATTCCGACATGGCTGATATCATCCAGCCTTCCAACAAAGGGGCTCACGAATGATGCCCCTGCCTTTGCAGCAATGAGGGCCTGGCTTGGGGAAAAGACAAGGGTCACGTTTGTTCTGATACCCATGCCCGACAGTTTTTTTACCGCCTTAATCCCTTCTTCGATCATCGGGATCTTCACGACAATATTATGATGGATTTTTGAGAGGGTTTCGGCCTCCCGGATCATGTCTTCTGCTTTTAGGCTCACGGCCTCAGCACTTACGGGACCATCGACAATGGAGCATATCTCCCTGAATAAGGAAACAGCGTCACTTCTCTCTTTCGCAATGAGCGAAGGGTTGGTTGTGACTCCATCAATGACACCAAGTTCCCATGCTTTCTTAATCTCATCGATATTTGCAGTATCTATGAAGAACTTCATATCGCCTCCTCAGAATTTCAATGTTTTCATTATACAATAAGAAATTGGACTATAACCTATCTCAAAATAGGAAATTTAGCGAAGAATCCGTCATCCCCGCGAAAGCGGGGGTCCACTGAAGGCCTTGTAAAACATAGATTCCCGCCGGAGTTTACCCTCGTGAAGACGGGGGCGGGAATGACGATCGGGTGTGGACCGATGATGAAAAGGAATTTTGAGACAGTTTCTAAGCATATTTCAGGAGAGACTGAAAACGGGTTTCTGTACAATTGCTTTCTCGATGACCTCAATAAGATGCACTACCTGCTTATCCTTGCAACCGTTGGAGAGTTGTAGGATACAGCCAGGGCATGAGGTAATGATCATCTCTGCTCCAGATTTTGCATAATCATTCACACATGTATTGAGCAGCTTGTGAGAAAGTTCTTGAAAGGTGAAGCAGAAGATACCCGCAAAGCCGCAACATCGATCCCCATCGGTCTTTATTAAATCAAACCCCATATTCTCGATAATTTCCCGGGGCTCTTTTTCTATTGACAGGCCATATTTAAGATGGCAGGGGTCATGGTAGAGAACTGTTTTGGCCGGTGAGGGGCGTCCCGGAAATCCGGGCGATGCTATTTTATCGGCCAGGAAGCTTGAGATGTCCTGAGCTTTTTGAATGCCTTCACCGATGAGGGCAGGATATTCACGCTGAATTGTCAGAGTGCAAGTTGGACAAAGGCTCAAAACTGCTTCGACATTCAGCTTGCTGAACAGTTCAACATTCTTTCTGGCAAGTTCTTGTGCCTCTTCCTCAAGTCCAAGGGTTCGCAGAGGTGCCCCACAGCACACTTCAGTCGCCGGCAGGATGACCTCATAGCCAAGGGTATGTAATACGTTAATAAGGGATTCACCGAGGTTGGGATAGAGAAAGTTCACCATACATCCGGTAAATATTGCTACCCGCCCCTTCCTCTGTGAAACGGAAACAACCTTGACGTTGTCTCTGAGAGGACGATCGGGCAGTTCAAGGTGAAAGGGAACAAGGCCTTTTTTCAAAAGGTATGGCATGAACAGATGCTGTGTCATTCCAAGTAATCGAAAGCTCAGGTTTGGTTTCTTTATGGAGAATTTAACCAAGCGACGGATGAACTGTCTCTTTTTATCATCGTTTTTGAGGATACTTCTGCCGTGGTAGATGAGCTCTTTAATATCAACTCCGGGCGGACACTGGCCAGAGCAGGCACCACACAAAGTGCAGCTGAAAATACGCTCATGTAATGCCGGAGAAGGGGTCAGTGTCCCCGATGCAAGACCCAAGAGAAGCGCAAGCCTGCCCCTCGCACCCATGGTCTCGGTAGAATCCTCGTCATACGTTGGACAGAAGGCCTTGCAACTCCCACAGCGAACACATTTTGAGAGTTGGTCCAGATAATAAGCGTTTTCCATAGTCAGGTACTTTTTTTCAATACCCGGTTCATGCTGCCGCTGTGATAGCCGTCAAGGTCAATCGATATGAATGCATAACCGAGAGATTTGAGTGTTGCAGAAATTGCATCTCTTTTCCCGTGGTCCAGAACCAGATCGATCTCTTCTTGTCTGACTTCTATCCGGGCAACAAAGCCATGGTCCCGCACCCGGACTTCACTGAATCCAAGTGACTTCAGAAAATTTTCTGCCATTTCGACACGGTTTAACACCTCTTTTGTGATGCGCCGGCCGTAAGGGAATCGTGTGGCAAGGCAGGGCGATGAAGGCTTATCCCATGTTGCAAGGCCTAATTGTTGCGAAAGCTTCCTGACTTCATCTTTTGAGAGATCAGCTTCAATAAGAGGGCTCCTTACATGATAGCGCTGGGCTGCCTTTCTGCCCGGCCTGAAGTCATTGATGTCGTTCAGAGTACTTCCATCAAGCATGAATCTGTAACCTTCTGTCAGGGCAATAGCCTGCAGTTCCTTATACAATGTGTCTTTGCAGAAAAAACACCTCTCAGGCGTATTACTGACAAATTCATCCATTGACAGAATGTTCGTTTTGATAATTTTGTGCTTTATGCCGAGTTCTTCAGCTATCCCCTGAGCAGTCAGAACATCCCCGTACGGAATGAGTTCGGAAGATGCGGTTACGGAAAGAGCGCTTATTCCTGAAACCTGAATGGCTTTCAGGAGAAAGGTGCTGTCAACCCCGCCGGAATAAGCAAGGAGAACGCTCTGCATTTCTTTCAGGATATCCAGAAGATTTTGAAATTTTTTGTTTTCCATGGTCTTATGATAGGCGACAATGAAACGAGTTAAGGGGCCTGAAAATGTCATTCTGGCTTGTCCAGAATCTTTCTGTGTTAAAGAAGGATTCCTGCCAAGCAGGAATGACAAATAAGACAGCAGTACCTAATCTGGAGCTAAACTTCGAGGCTGTTCTCCCTTCTTCTTACAATACCGTGACTTCATAATTTTCCTGATGCAGACTGCGGCTCTCCCGTATCGTCACCTTCACGCTGTACCTGTTCTCTATATCCTCAATCCCCGCACGCTCTTCATCTGACAGAAGATCGGCAACAGAAGGATGGGCTGTAACAATGATCCTCTCTCCACCGTGGCTGGCGAGCCGTGTTACTTTTCTGAATATTTCATAACAGAGTGTTCTCGGAGACTTGACAAATGCTTTGCCCTCACAGTACGGGCATGACTCACAGAGAGTTCTGCCGAGGCTCTCCCGGACTCTTTTCCTTGTCATCTGGATAAGGCCAAGCTCCGAGATATGGGAGATGGTATTCTTCGCGCGGTCTTTCTTCATTGCCTCGGAAAAGGCATTGAATACCCTGTCCCTGTTTTCATATTTCTCCATATCGATGAAATCAACGATAATGATCCCACCGAGATTGCGGAGTCTGATTTGGTAGGCGATCTCCTTTACTGCCTCAAGGTTGGTCTTCAGGATCGTATCTTCAAGTTCCTCCTTGCCGACAAACTTGCCGGTATTCACATCAATAACCGTCATGGCTTCTGTCTGGTCAATGACAATATATCCGCCGGATTTCAGCCAGACCTTTCTTCCAAGGGCCCTTGATATATCGAATTCGATACCGAATGCATCGAATATCGGTTCAATGCCTTCATACAGTTCTATCTTTCCCAGGAGCTTTTCGAAGTATGTCCGCACAAAATCCTTGATGCGTTCATACTCCTCTCCGGAATCAACCACAAGCCGCTTGACGTCCTGTATCATAAGGTCTCTTACGCTCCTGAAGACAAGGTCGAGGTCACTGTAAAGCATTGTTGGTGCAGACACCCGTTCCTTTTTCTTCTGGACGGTTTCCCAGAGAAGGAGGAGGAATTCGAGGTCTTTTTGCAGATCTTCTTCGCCGGAAGCCTCACTTGCTGTTCTTATAATCAGTCCATAGCCCTTCGGTTTCAAATTCTCAACAATGGCCTTTAGACGGGTTCTTTCAGCCTCGTCAGAGATTCTCCGCGATATGCCGATATGCTCGACATTCGGCATAAGCACAAGATATCTGCCCGGGATGGTGACATAGGACGTGACCCGAGCCCCCTTGCTGCCGATAGGGTCTTTTGACACCTGAACAAGGATCTCCTGCCCTTCCTGAATAAGCTCTTCTATGGTGAGATCAGGCCTTCCTTTCTTTGATACTACCTCGACAGAGTTGATCTTTTCTTCTTCCTCAAGAAAAGGAGCAAATTCTTCCAACCCTGCATGAATGTCGGTTACGTACAGGAAAGCAGCTTTTTCAAGCCCTATGTCGATAAAGGCAGACTGCATACCGGGCAGGATTTTTACCACCTTCCCTTTGTAAATATTGCCGACAAGGCTTGCGTCACGCTTTCTCTCGATGTAGAATTCAACAACCTGGCCGCCTTCGAGTAGGCCAACCCTGATTTCATCCCGCGTTACATTAATTAGTATTTCGCTGTCCATTGTAAACTCCGTTCACTCCGTTCAATTGGCTTTACCCAGCCACCGTTCCATCCGTAGAGCGCTACCCTTGTTATGTCGAGTTCCTCGAGAGACTTTTCAAATAAGAAAGGAACTAATTCACCCAACCTTACCTTGGAATCTCCCTGATCCATGACTATCAATGAAACAGAACCTTCGTCAAGTACGGTGACTTCTTCAACCATATTCCTGATATTTATTGTACCTTTTTCCCTTTCAACAAGCAGCTCTTTTTTTGCTATAACGCTGTGAACAAAGGAGACATCTACATCTTTTATTTCATACTCATATCTGCAGATAAAGGCATTAAGTGAAGGATTTCCTGCAGGAATTGCTGACATGTCGTTAACAGAGATAGAATCCGGAAGAGTTTCGTTCAATTTTTTCTTGTTCATGATCAAATCAAACGGTGGCCTGATCTCCATGTCAAAGTATTCTCTCAGCCCGGCGACACCCACGCCGAGGGGAGGTCCGAATGATACTTTTGGAGTCGGATGGAATCCTTTGGAGAATTCGAGGGGAAATCCGGCCCTTCTCATTGCCCGGTGAAACATGGTGACAAGTTCAAGATGTGAAAGGCATCTCAATCTGCCTGTCTTAGAAAATTCCACACGAATTCTAACCGGCTTGAACGGTCTTGTATCAAGGATAACAGGCGAAAACTCCTCAGAAGTCAGTGTTTGCATCTCTCCTGCCGGCTGCTGATCATGGATTGATTTTTTACAATCGAGTCCACACTGATGACAGGTTTTTCTGCAATCCGTAGATATATCCCCGGAAAGTGCCTTCTCATATTCTTTCCACAGAAAATCTTTTGATATGCCGACATCTATAGCATCCCAGGGCAAACTATCAGCATAGGTAAAGGATTTCTGTGCGAAAGCAGTTACGTCTGTTCCCGTAAGGCTCATTGCCTGTTCCCATTTTCTAAAATCAAAGACCTCGGTCCAGCCGTCAAGTCTGCATCCCAATGACCACGCTTTTTCGATGAGTTGGGCAATCCTCGCATCTCCACGGCAGAAAGCAGCCTCGAGCAGGCTCATCCGTATGTCGTGTCCTTTAACATTGAGCCCTTTTCTAATGAGCTTGTTTTTCAGATAGTTCTTCTTCTCCTGAAGCTCATCGGAAGGATGTTGTCCACACCACTGAAAAGGGGTATGGGCCTTGGGAATGAATGGAGAGACACCGATATTGATATTGACAAAGCGTTTTGTATACCGCCTCGCGGTCTTCAAAGCCTTTAAAGCCATGGAGAGGATTCCTTCGATATCTGCGTCTGTCTCTGTCGGGAGCCCTATCATAAAATACAGCTTGAGATTGAGCCATCCTTCTTCGAAGAGAATTGTGAGGGCCTGTTCATAATCGCCGTCAGAAAAGTCTTTATTAATTACTTTCCGCAGCCTTTCAGTGCCGGCCTCCGGGGCAATGGTAAACCCTGTCTTTCTGACGGAGCTTATCTCTTTCAGAAGGGCGTTATTGATTGCTGCTACCCTGAGCGAAGGAAGGGAGAGAGCAATCAGGTCTTTTTTGAATCTCTTATTGAAACCCTTCACAACGTTTAGGAGGCAGGAGTAATCTCCGGCACTGAGAGATGTGAACGCGACCTCCTCATATCCGGTATTTCTCAGAGAGGTCTCTGCAAGGTGTAAGGCATTGTAGGGACTCCTTTCCCTGACAGGCCGGTAAATCATTCCTGCCTGACAGAACCTGCATCCCATTGAACAACCCCTTGAGACTTCAATATTGATCCGGTCGTGGACAATTGAGGTAAACGGGATAACAGGCTTATCCGGATATGGGGCGTTGTCGAGAGAGGGAAGGATGCGTCTTTTGACACTCCTTTTTCTCCATTGATCAAATCCCCCCTCGCCCCCCTTTAAAAAAGGGGGGATGGGGGGATTATATGGTACGTATATGCCTTCAATCTGAGAAAGAGATTGGAGCAGAGATTCCTTTTTCCCATCTCCTTCATTTTTCCATCGATAATAGGTTTCTAAAATTTCCTTGACTGCTTCCTCACCATCTCCAATAAGAAAGGCATCAATAAAGGGAGACATCGGCATTGGGTTTACTGTGCAGGGTCCTCCGGCAATAATGAGCGGATAACCAGATGAAGGTGAACTCAGACGATCTTCCGACAGAACAGGGATGCCACCCATGGAGAGCATGTTGAGTACGGTTGTATAAGAAAGTTCGTATTGCAGACTGAACCCAACAATATCGAAATCCCTGAGAGGCCGTCTTGATTCGAGAGAAGAAAGCAGGATACCCTTTGCCTTGATTTCTGCTTCATGGTCAACCCATGGAGAAAAGACCCGTTCTGCTGATACAAAAGGAAGGTCGTTGATTATCGTATACAGAATCCTGAGCCCGAGGTGGGACATCCCGATTTCATAAATATCGGGAAAAACAAGGGCAACTTTAACCGGTTTATCAGAATAAACAGCATTTATTTCATTATTTATGTACCGGCTTGGCTTCTGGAGAAAAGATAAATTCACACATTAAGAATACCATGAATGCATGCGATATTGTTTAGCCTTATAAGTGCATTTGATAGATGGAATGGCACGTTGCATTTTTTTCGGATTAACCCAGAAAAATGCACCTTTGGGGTTGACGCGGATTCAAACCTATAGTATAAGTAGTATATAGAATGTAATGTTTCAGACATAAACCATCATTGGAATTCTTGCAATAACTGAAAAGGAGGGATGTCATGTTCAAGGAATTTAAGGAGTTTGCCATGCGGGGTAATGTCCTCGATATGGCAGTCGGTATTGTAATCGGAGCTTCTTTCGGGGCTATCGTCACTTCTTTCGTTGCAGATGTCATCATGCCGCCCATCGGGCTTCTTCTCGGTGACATTGACTTTTCGAGTCTGTTTATCATTCTTAAGGAAGGCAAGGTCCCCGGGCCATATGAATCTCTTGCCGCTGCGAAAGCTGCCGGCGCAGTCACATTAAACTATGGGGTATTTATCAATACGATAATCAGCTTTCTGATTGTCGCTTTTGCCGTATTTCTGGTGATAAAAAATATCAACAGGCTCAAGAGAGAGCAGGAAGCTCCTCCGGCAGCACCGACAACTAAGGAATGTCCTTTTTGCCTCTCTGCTATTCCCATTAAGGCGGTGAAGTGCGCGCACTGTACTGCGGAATTAAAGCAATAAGGTTTGTATCCAGGGTCAAGGGTTCTGGGTTCCAAAATGCATTTGACACCTGGAATCCTTGAGACCTCTCACGCTTCCGTCATTTTTTCTGCACCTATGATCTTTGGATTTACCATGCTATAATACGGTTCAATGAAACGAGGAAGATACATTCAGGTAATTCTTATCGCCCTGATATGCTGTTTCTTCGCCTGTGCTAAAAAACCGGCGGTCAAACCCGCTGAAAGATTTGACGCGGAGAAGTCTTTTGCAACTGCTAATCAACTTCTGGAGCAAAAGGATTATGAAAAGGCACGTGCTTCTTTTCTTGAGGTAAAGAACAGGGATCAGACCAGAAAATTTGCTCCGTTGGCTCAGTTGAAAATTGCCGACTCTTATGTGAAAGAGGAAGAGTCTGAACTTGCCGTTGCGGAATATCGTAAGTTCCTTGATTCTTATCCGGACCACCAGTATGCTTCCTATGCACAATATCAGATTGCCATGATCTATTTCAATCAGATAGAAAGCCCTGAAAGGGGATATGGCGGGGCAGGAAAGGCACTTGAGGAGTTCGAGAAGCTCAAAACAATGTTCCCGAGAAACCCCTATAAAGAGGCTGTAGATATCAAGATCGAAAAGTGCCGGAACACTATCGCGGAATATGAATATCTTGTCGGGGAATTCTATTATAAAAAAGGTTCTTATCAGGCAGCACTCGGGAGGTTTGAGGGATTGCTGACAAAGTACCCGGGATACCAGGGAGAGTCTTCGGTGCTCTTTTATACGGGCATGTCCTATAAAAATCTTGGCAAGGCAGACCGTGCCTCTGAGTATTTAACGCGCTTCATTGAGAAGTATCCGTCACATAAACTGGTTAAGGATGCGCAAAAAGGGCTTGCTTCTCTGAATAAGAAATAGCAGATCAGTTCTGATACATCTGGTCTATGAACCTTTCGTCACGAACATAAGGAATGAAGCGAAGACAATCTGGTTCTCTGTATTCACATGCGCCTATTCATCCGGTCTACTATCCCCTTTTCGTTAACCTTTCAAAGAAAAAGGCTGTGGTGGTTGGTGGTGGTAAGGTTGCTGAAAGGAAAATATTTCCCTTGCTGAAAGCAGGGGCTCACATAACTGTTATCAGTCCTGAAATCACGAAAAAAATCGGGGTCGCGAAGCAAAAAAAGACCGTGACACACATTGCACGACAATACAGGAATGGCGATCTCAAGAATGCTTTTCTTGTGATTGCAGCTACGGATTCCCCGGTTGTCAATGAGCAGGTGTCACGGGACGCCCCCTGTCTCGTGAATGTTGTGGATACTCCTCACTTATGTAACTTTATTGTTCCGTCAACCATGAACCGAGGGCCTTTGACTATAGCTGTTTCAACCAGTGGTATAAGCCCTGCTCTTTCACGATCAATACGGATAGAACTGGAGAAAGTATACGGGAGTGAATTTTCGCAGTACCTGCAATCATTGAGGAAAATTCGTCAAGATGCTATTGGGATGATTCCTGATAAAAGAAAGCGGACAGAATTCCTGAAGTGTATTGCCTCAGAGAAAATGATCAGAAATCTCAGGGACAGGGGATTGCATGAGATGAAGAAAACAGCAAGAGATTTATTGAAAAAGGCAAAAACTTCTTAATCTTATGCAATCAGAACATCAAAGGAGGGGACAATAGAAATCAAAATTACTTTCCCGGGCGGAAAGAAAGTTAATGCGGTGTTCAATGGCTTTACCATTAATACTGACCAGTCGGTTAAGGATGGTGGCGAAGGGTCTGCACCATCTCCCTATGAACATTTTCTTGCATCAATAGGAACGTGCGCAGGCATTTATGTACTTAGTTTCTGCGAGAAGCGCAAAATTCCGACCGAGCATATTTCTCTGATTCAGCGCGTCGAATATGGGAAGACAGAGGAGGGGAAGACGGTGCTTGAAAAAATCGTTATCGAGATTGTGATTCCACCGGCCTTTCCTGATAAATATCACCAGGCCCTGACAAAAGTTGCAGACCAGTGTGCGGTAAAAAAGACCATCATGAATCCTCCACAGTTTGAGGTGAAGACGATTGTGCTACAGGGTGGCATGTAACGTATAGCATCATCCACAAACCAAAATGCAGTTTTTCATATGTTCTCTATGATAAAATCAGGCATGGATATACACCAACTGCGCGTATTTGCCTCGGTTTTTAAAAACAAAAGCTTTTCGAAGGCATCTGAAGATCTTCACCTCACCCAACCAACTGTCAGTAATCATATCAAGTCACTGGAGGATGAGTTTGCATGCAGATTGTTCGACCGGATGGGCAGAACCATTATTCCGACGAAAGAGGCTGAGGTTCTCTACAGCCAGTCTGCGGAGATCATTGAAAAAGCCGACGCACTGAAAGACGCTCTCGGAGAGCTCAAGCAAGAGACGACGGGAAAGCTCATTATTGGTGCAAGCACAATACCCGGTGTATACCTATTACCACGAATCATGACAGCATTTCAGAAAAAATATCCGGCGATTTCCTTTCAGATTCTTATAGCAGACTCCGGAGGAATTATTGAAAGTATCTCCAAACATGAATTGATCCTGGGCATTGTAGGTGCGAAACTCGGCAATGAGCAAATCGATTATATGCCCTTTGTTGAGGATGAGTTGATCGTAGTGTCGGCGCCGTTGGAGGCACGCAAAGGCAGCATGACGCTCAAAGAAGTAGTCGCTCTCCCCATGGTCTTTCGTGAGGAAGGGTCCGGAACCCGGAGGGAAGCAGAAAAATTTCTCGAAAGCGAAGGGATATCTTTGAATGATTTGAAAATTGCAGGAATTTTTGGCTCAACCGATGCGATAAAACAGGCTGTTAAGGCAGGGCTCGGGGTCTCTATTCTCTCAAAATTTTCCGTTGCAGATGAACTGGAGCACAAGCTGCTCGAAGAAATAAAGCTCACCGATATTGAGATGAAAAGAAATTTCTATATTGTGACTCACAAGAAAAGAACAGTCCCCCATTTATACGGCTTATTTCTCAAACATATCGCAGCAGAAACAGACCACCACTAACCCGGAAAATTTCAAATACGAAGTCCGTACATCTTGATAAGCTTCAGGTCATCCTCAGGACTCCTGCCGAAGGTTGTCAGATAGTTGCCGGTAATCATGCCGTCGGCACCAGCAAGGAAGATCATTGAGTTGAATTCTCCAAGAACCTGCATTCTCCCGCCGCATATCCTGATCTCTTTTCGGGGGAGGATCAGACGGTAAAGGCTGACAATCTTCAGCGCTTCAAAGGGGTGGAGGAGTTTATTCTTTCCTAAAGCAGTTCCCTTAATCGGAATCAGAAAATTGATCGGAACAGAATCTACGTTCAGTTTGCGCAGGGCAAATGCCATTTCAACTCTGTCCTGCCATGTTTCTCCAAGGCCAAAGATACCGCCGGAACACAGAGAGAGACCGACTGAATGGGCAGCATGGATTGTACGTATTTTATCAGCATACCCATGGGTGCTGCATATCTGCGGGAAATACTGAACAGATGTCTCTAAGTTATGGTGATATCGATCAAGCCCGGCCGCTTTCAGCACCGAAAGCTCGTCTTCGCAAAGCAAACCGAGACTTGCACAGGGAATAATGCCGAGATCTTTTATTGCAGTTATCACCTCAGCGATATCAAGAAGGTTTTTTCGCGAGATCTTTCGGCCGCTTGTTACAAGCGAGAATCTCTTAATTCCAAAACGTTTTGCTTCACGGGCTTTCTGGATAATGAGCTCTTTTTTCAGTAACGGATACGTGTCTATTTCAGCTTTGCTTTGTGAAGACTGTGCACAGAACGAGCAATTCTCAGAGCAGGACCCTGATTTCGCATTCACAATTGAGCATAAGTTGGCAATATCTCCCCTGAAATGTGACCGTATCTTGTCTGCTAATGCAAAGAGATTAAAGAGATTTGAACCGGAGATTCCTGTAATGGAGGCAGCCTCTTCTTTGGTTATCGCGGAGCCTTTGAGAATGAGCTCCTCGAGGTGTTTAATGCGGACCACCTAACCCACCATCCCCCCCGGGATGAAATTTTAGCGATTTGAGTGACGGTATGAGCGTTATGGTTACCTTAATCTTGCCGTCTTTTTTGGGCCAGTAATATATATCCAGAACATCGCTGGTACCGTAGATGAAAGGGAGATAGAGGGGCTTAAGCTCGAAACCGATAGCATTTCCTTCAGGATCGATAATTTTGATTAATTGGGTTCTCCAGAAGGAAGGATGAAATGAGACAAATTTCTCCGCTGCATTTAAAGCCTCTTCTGCCGATAATCCTTTTTTTATAACGTAATCAAAATCAGGTGCAAATGGTTCAAGCGTAAACTTGTCGCCCTCATTGTCGAGCAATGCAACAGTCTCCAGATCGTCGGCATGTGCACCCCCATAGAGGATTACCGAAAAAATTCCTTTTATTTCAGCGGCATTGGCAAGCTCGGTCTTCAAAGGTTTTACTCCGCCATAAGCATCAAATGTGCTCAGATGAAAACTTATCAATGATAAAAAACATAGCATCATTGTGAAGGAGAAAAAATTTTGGAGCAGTTTCATGATACCATTCTTTCTTTTATCTTAAAAATACCACCTCAACACCGTATTTGTAAATCTCGTTGAGGTGTCAGTCAAAAGCTGTGATATAATTTTCTATGTCAATTCAACTCCTGCTCTTCGATCTTGACGGAACGCTTGTTGATACCATCAAAGATATAACGAATTCCCTGAATTATGCACTGACTCCAATTGGTATCAGCAAACTGACTGTGGATGAAACAAAACAGTTTGTTGGAGAAGGCATCACGAAACTTATAGAGAAGGTGTTGGGAGAGGAAAAGAAGCAATTCAGAGACGATGTGAAAAGGAAATTTCTTGGGTATTACAATGATCATCTCATAGACTATTCATCTGTGTATCCTTATGTGAAGGAAACCCTCGCGCGTCTTGTTAACTACAAGAAGGCCATTATATCTAATAAGAGGGAGCATCTTTCACGAGGGATTCTTCATGAGCTTGAACTCCTCGGATATTTCGATCTCATAGTCGGAAGCGATACTGCTCCTGGAAAAAAGCCTTCGGATGTTCCGGTTCGCTATGTGCTTCAAAAACTCAGGGCAAGTCCAGAGGAAGCTGTGATGATCGGGGACAGCAACTTTGATATTGATGCGGGCAGAGGAGCGGGGGTTACGACAGTTGCTGTTACCTATGGGTATCGGGATATACGGTATCTTTCAGAGGCTGATTATGTTATAGACCGGTTCAACGAACTCCCTGCCGTCCTTGACATAATTTCTTCCAAACTCATATAATTCCAATTCAAACTTTTCTTGGTTTAACCCGCGCCTGTAGCTCAGTCGGATAGAGCAACTGCCTTCTAAGCAGTGGGTCAGGGGTTCGAATCCCTTCAGGC
>JAGSYM010000262.1 GCA_018262395.1 Nitrospirota bacterium
TCCTCTTCCTGCAGGCATCAGAAGACCTTCGAAGGAGATTGACATCGATATTGCTGTTGGCATTGCCTGATGGGTCCGATGAAGGTAAAAATCTTGGCCTTGGTAGTCGCTGTCATGTTTCTCCTCACTCAGAGCGGATGCGCCTCTTTAAACAAAAACCAGATGCAAACGAGCACTGCATATGCAGAAAATCCTTTGGCTGACTTTGATACTCAGATGAAGAGGGAAGAAAAAGAATGGATGCTGATGGTGCTGATTGTCCTGGGAATCGCCATAGCCGTTGGAGCTTCTATATCTGCATCCTCTGGAGGGGATGGGTTTGTCATGGGAGTAAATAAATAATATCACATATCATCGTGATAGTTCTTACAGCCTTAGTCCAGATTATTCATAAATCATGTCGAAAACAAGTCGGAATAGAGCATTCGAGCTTTCGCCTCAGCGAAGCCACCGGGGAGGACATTCTCGCTGCGCTCCGAGGCTTTTGCCTCACCCCTCTCAAATCCCCCCTTGCCAAGGGGGACTAAAAGGGGGTATGTCGGAATATCGGCAAAAGAATCCGCTCAAATACTCTATCCCGCCTTGTTCCGGACGATTTGTAAAAATTCATGATTAATATGAATTAGGCCGCCCTTTTTTGAACAGTTCAGGCGATATGCATTTTCGCTTAGCCGCCCCAGCCGATGCTGATAATGATGGCGTCGGCTGGACAGACCTCTTTGCAGGTGCCGCAGTCGATGCAATAGGACGACCGGTGAGGCAAGCTCTTGCCGTCTGACATCTCAAAACAATTGACCGGGCAGGCGTTTATGCAATCCCCGCACCCCGTACATTTGTCCCAATCCACTAAGGCTATAAACATCCGCTTGCACCTCCCCAATAAGATTCCCATGCCTCTTCCAAAGCACTTCTGCCATTGTTCAAAACTTAATTTTACACTGGTAAGGTGCACGGCGATATGACATCAATCATAGTAAATACATATAGGTTGATGCATAGGAGGCCATTACTTATGAGGAAGAGACACCAGATCCTTCCCGGCAAGAATTGACAAGAGCGTCTATACGTGGTAAAAGTTAACTAAAAGGGGAAAGTCGCGATAACGCCAAACCCTCCGCGAGGAGGGGACAGAAAGCGGCGGGTCTTATCAATAAGATGGCCGAGCTGCCGAAGGATGTACCTTTGGCATGCTCGGCCTTGTTTTTTTAAGGGAAGGGGAAATGTCCGGATATTTCAATAAAATATCAGGGACATGATGAGAGATTAAAGGGACTTTTTGCGAAGGGGGTATGTGATGAATCTGCACGAAGAGATTTCAAAGGTTGCATACAACTTGTTTGAGGCAAGGTACTGCGTTCACGGTTATGATCTCGCAGACTGGATCGCAGCGGAGAGAATAGTTTTCAGCCAACATGCCGGGCAGGAGATCGAGGAGCCCGAAGACATTGATATCGAAGAGGAAATTGCTGCTATTGAACAAGAGGAACTGGAGCTTCTGACGAAGGCGCGGTAGCCAGAGAAATTGCATGAGAGCACCCTATGGAGAAGAGTTCGGATTCCTTTATCGAACTCGGCATCCCTGGTCCTTGTCTCGTACGCTTGGGACATCTGGAGTTGGATTTCGCGGGGACCCCTCTCTGTGCGACTTCGGAGTTTGCCAGATCCTTGTCCCGAATCTGTTTTTTCACTGTATTCATATTTTCCCTACCCTGATCGAGTAATCGATCTATTCAATTAGGTGGGCTTCCTTCAAGAGGCGGCTTCCATGTATTACCGTAACGACATAGACTGAATTCTTTTCAGAGGTATAGCGATAGATTATCCGGTAATTACCCATCAGCATTTCTCTGTGAGGCAGGTTTGGGAATTCCGGCAGATGCCGTCCTGATTCGGGAAACGTCTGCAATATCTCGGAGGCTTTGAAGATATTCTGAATGGTGTACTGAGCGTACAAACGAGAGTCTGCTGCTATAATCGAAAATACTCTCTAATTCAGCCAGCGCATGGTCAGACCATATCAGTTCTGCCATTTTTTCGATAGCCTTTCGGCCGCATCTTTATGCGTCGATGTCCTGCCCTCGGCAACATCTTTTTCCCCGGCCTCTATTTTCTGGAGCACATAAAGCCGATACATCACATCTTCCACGTCCACCTTTTCGGGAAGGTCTTTCAAGAGTCCTTCCAGTTTCGATTTGAGTATTTCCATATCTTTCACCTCCTGCGTGTTATTTTATCAGTTTTTCACGACAGTTTCTCATAAACCTGAAGCCGCTGTCACATAACGAAAGGTCATATCTGCTTGCTTTTTCCCTTCCCGGAAAATTTCTTGACTACACGCCCCTCTTCATACACTACTAAAGGCGTGTTCGTCTGTTCCGCAATGGTCCTTGCCCTTTTGGACGCACGCAGCAGTGCGGCTTCGACTCCCGCCAAGTCTTTGTCTCGAAGATTCATATTCTTCAGCACCTGCTCGTTGGAGCCCGGCTCAAATTGGGATTCGATAAGATGAGATGTATCGTATCGCTGTGCTTTCTTCATTGAGAAATTATAGCACTGCCGAGCTTCTGCCTTTTTTGCACTCTCCGTTACAATTCACTTTTCACGATTCACCATTCACGGTTGTTAAACTTCCGCGCTTTTGGGTGTGGGATTATGGAAGAAGCAAGACCTTGCCCGGTCGCTTGAAATACAAAATATCAAAGGTTGTCCCTCCTACTTAATCTCGAAAAAAAACCAATTAATGAGCGCAAATAATCCGAGGGTAATCCAATAGCCGATGAAAATGCCGGACATAAGACCGACAATAAAGCTTCCCGACCATGAGGTTATGAGGACAGTGCAAATAATACAAATTATGATAAGGGCTGGTATAAGTGCTTTATGAAGCCTCTCATGAGGTGCTGGCGAGCCGTAGAAGTTATTCGTCTCTTCTTCCGTAGAATGAACAGTAAGATTCCCTTTTTTGTCATGATGAAAACTAATTTTACTCATATCTACCTGCGTTAGCGATCCCTCTCCAATTAATCGCATAATGACACGTGACATACTGCTCATCCCTATACCATTATATCATGCACTGATGATGGTGATTGTTGGAGGTAGTCGAGAATAGTTTCTATTTCATGAACGT
>JAGSYM010000263.1 GCA_018262395.1 Nitrospirota bacterium
TCCATCTGTCCAAAACTCCACTCCCCACAGTTCCCTCTTCACTGTCGGCTTCCTCTTAAATATCTCCTTCGCTGTTATACTCTGAATATCCTTACAATTTCACCGGGCCCTATCTTCGGATGTGCTAAGCAAAAAAGATATACCTGATCCTTGTCGCATCCCACCCTCTCCATCTCAATGTCATATCGCTATTCTATTCCCACTGCCGTCTCTGTGATTATCTTTATAACTTCATCATCCAATAGCATCTTCCGATATTTCACAGGAAAAACCACGTGATAATGTATTTGTCATAAGCAGTGATGTCCTCTTTTTCTACAAGGAGTCCCCGTGGCAAGAAACCACGGGAAATTACAAGTTTAATAGAAAAATAAGAGGACAGAGCTTCAGGTCCCCAATTCAACTGTAAAGTTTTCCATAAAAAACTGTCGGTAATTCTTACAAAATTACTTTTCCACTCATTCACCATAAGAAATATCTCATGAAATCATTTGCATATATGTCGGGCACGCTATTTGCTATTTAAATTGCTGGAAAATTACGTTCCTCGGTGCAGGCTTGCAGGAGTAGGACTTCTGAGAAGAAGATTTAGGAATTAAAAGGAATCAAAAATGAAACAGAACAGTAGAAGAGCCGATAAGCGTTACCCATGTAAGTCTCCCATGACTTTTCTGCCCTTTGACGACTTTGGCCAGCCTCCATGCAAAGATGTAGTCCGAAGCAAAATTATAGATGTAAGTGACAGTGGGATGAGAATTCGCTTACGAGGGCGGACACTTGAGGAGGGGATGGTACTGCTTGTAAATGTGCCGCTATCGTCGGAACCCGTCACAGTACCCTCTCTTGCTCAGGTGAAGTGGATAAGAAAAGATAAACGCGGGACTTACGAGGCAGGAGTAAAATATGTAATCCGATAAGGGAGAGGCACTCATTAACCGACTGATGTTTTATCGATCATCCCTCTGGTGTTGTGCGGTTTTCAAATATCCTCTAAACTTATCGATTCCTTCATTTTGGCAGTATGCGCCTTATTTACAGACTAATGCATTAATGGAGAAATATGCATTTTCTCGCCCTCAGAGCAACTGCGTATATCGTGGGGCATCCTATGGTAGCAAGTCAAACATTATTTAGAATTCGAATTTGCTTTATAGCGACGTACTATCGATAGCTTTTTATTTACAAAGGCTTAGGAGATTTGGAAAGCTTTATTACGGAATCACTGGCCGTCTTATGCCTTCAAGTCTGGTTTCGACCGCAGCAGTGCATATCCCGAACCTGAGACTCTATTTATCAGCAAGTCTTTTCAAGTCACGCTGGTAGATGAGCTTTTGACTCATCTCGTAGGTCCAGGGCAGGTTCTCGAGCCGCCATCCACCGACCATCCGTTTGCCGAAGAAGGGACTGGTCTGGTCCTCGACCAAGTCACCCTCGAACCCGCCGAGTAAATTGTATGTTTTTTCCGGGCTGAACCCGCACTCGACAGCGCTGTTGACTGCCTTAATGCTTCTGCCCCCGCTTCTGCAGATGATCACAAGGATGTCGGTGGCGGGATTGAAGACCTCCCTGAGGTCGGCGCAATAATTCGCATTCTGGCTCCTCTTGTACTCATAGAGCCCTTCGCTGATTTTCTTGAGTTCATCCGTATAAAACTCATAAGGGATGTTGTAAGCCCCCTCCGGATGACCCACGTCCTGATACTCATATTGGGTCCGCGTATCGATGATAAAGGTATGCTTTGGGTCCTGTTGGAGGAGCTTATAGGCCTCCCTAGGCGTTACGTCCCTGCCCTTATGGTCCACTTTCTTCTTGTAGGTCTCTGAAAGGAGCGGCGATGCAGCAATCAACAGGATAAAGGCAACACCGGTAAACATTAGCATTGGCTTATAAAACAAACGATTCATGACAGACCTCCATGCTAGAGATACATTGCTATTTCTCCAAGATCTTCCCCATAAGCTCAGTGCTTATGTTACTTCATCTTCATTCGTTTTTCTTTTCGCTTGTCCCTGATCATCTTCGTGTCACTATACATATCTTCATAGGCAGCCTTCATCGCAGTCTCGAAGTCAGCTGGCGTGCCGCCGTTTAATTTGATAAAATTCTCGGCGTCATCCTTCTTGGCAAAAGCCCATTTTCCTCTCTTTGACATCACTCCGGGCTTGCTGCCGCCGATCACCCATGTCGCGCTTTCCGCATCTATCAAGTCCTTTGTGGAAAAATCACCGACCTTGATCGCCTTGGGTGTCTTATCGATATTGTTGGCCAGATCAACAGCCGCACAATGGATACTGCAAACCGCTACAGATGTCCCCTCATCATAATCAATCATCATGCGGGAAAAATCAAACTTCTCCCTGTCCATTCCGCAATACTTGCATTCCTTCTGCAGATGAATGTCTTCCCTTGTCTGACTGTTTCCCATACCCGGCACTAAAAAAATAACTATAAGCACTGCAGCTAAAAAACAGATCTTCATGTCTTTTCTCCTTATGGCACTCATAAATGTATCAACCCCCTCTAAACCCACTGCTTCTTCCCTGACGGTGGCGGTAGAACAGCCTTTCGTATTTAGCTGACTGGTGAGTTCTGTTGCCCATTCTAAAGTTACATCTATCATATAACTCATGCAATGTCAATGAATTAGCCATTTACTTAACATCGGTTAATTGTGATGAAGAGGTGGGCCGTCTTGAATTGTTGTGTCCGAAGCTATCTTCTAGTATTATACATTTATGATTTATGCGTGATGGCGGGTCAATTGACGGGACTATCGCGCAATGTGAACCGAACGCATCTTAATTTTCCTGTTTTAAGAGTGAATAATAAGAAAAAATACGAAAACCGGATACTGATACTCTTTGCCCATCCTGCCCTGCAGAAGTCGCGGGTAAACAGGCAATTAATAAGCCGCGTCAGGCACCTTGAGGGTGTTACGTTCAATGACCTTTATGAAGCCTATCCCGACTTTCACATAAATGTAGGAAAAGAGCAGGCCCTGTTGCAGGAGAACGATATCATCGTTTTCCAGCACCCTTTGTTCTGGTTCAGCATGCCCGCGCTCCTTAAGGAATGGCAGGACCTTGTACTTCAGCACAAGTGGGCGTCGCCTTAAGAGGGAAAAAACTGCTCAGCGCTGTATCGACCGGGGGCAGGGAGTCTTTATTTCGAAAGGAGGGCTTTAACAGATTTACCATGAAGGAATTCTTGGCACCAATCGATCAGTTGGCCTATCTTTGCGGGATGGAGTATCTGCCGCCCTTTGTTGTTCACGGCACTCATACGTTGACTGAGTCTGAAATCACCGGCCACGCTGAAGACTATCGTCTGATATTAACGGCCCTAAGAGACAACAGGGTTGATCTGGAGGCGGCCCGTAAATTTCCGAGACTCAATTCACGGCTGGATGAAATAATACTGAAGTAATACGGAAAGGGCATATATGCAAGGAGAAGGCTTCTTTTTTCAGGCAGTTGTTTACCTTGCTGCGGCTGTTATCTCAGTACCGGTTGCCAACCGTCTCGGGCTGGGATCAGTGCTTGGGTATCTCATTGCCGGCTTCATTATAGGGCCCTTCGGCCTCGGACTGATCGGCGAGGAAGGACAGGATGTTATGCGCTTTGCCGAGTTCGGGGTAATCATGATGCTCTTTCTCATCGGACTGGAGCTTCAGCCTCTTCTGCTCTGGCGATTAAGAGGTCCTATTCTCGGAATGGGTGGTCTTCAGGTCGGTGTTACTACGGCATTGATAACCCTGCTTGCCATGACCATCGGGCTTCCCTTTCAGAGCGCCCTGGCTGTTGGAATGATCCTGTCTCTGTCATCAACGGCGATAGTGCTTCAGACGCTGAATGAAAAAGGCCTAATAAAGACCAATGTCGGGCAAAGTTCCTTCTCAGTATTATTATTTCAGGATATTGCCGTTATTCCGATGCTTGCACTCCTGCCGCTTCTGGCCTTTAAAACTGCAGGCCCTGAAACAGCCTCCCAGGCAGGGCATACTGCCAACGGTGCTGCATGGATAGAAGGGTTACCGGAATGGGCCCACGCCCTTGTGGTGCTAGGTGTGATCTCGGCGATCACAGCGGCTGGACTCTTCCTGGTAAGGCCTGTGTTCCGTGCAATCGCAAAAACCCGTTTGAGAGAGATCTTTACCGCAGCAGCCCTGCTTCTGGTGATAGGTATTGCCCTTCTTATGACGAAAATCGGACTAAGCCCTGCTCTCGGAACGTTTCTGGCAGGGGTCGTCCTGGCCAACAGCGAGTACCGGCATGAACTGGAAAGTGATATCCAACCGTTCAAAGGGCTCCTTCTGGGTCTGTTCTTTATTGCTGTCGGAGCTTCCATTGATTTCAATCTTATTTCTTCAAACCCAGGTCTTATCGGAATGCTGATTTTCGGACTTATGCTCATAAAGTTTCTCATCCTCCTGGCTCTGGGGCGGCTCTTTAAGATGGGTGCTGACCAGACTGCGCTCTTTGCCTTTGCCTTGGCCCAGGGCGGCGAGTTTGCCTTTGTCCTTTTTTCCTTTGCGGTCCAGAACCAGGTAATGAACAGTGAAGTAGCAAACCCCCTGATCGGGGCTGTTGCCCTTTCGATGGCACTGACGCCGCTCCTGCTGCTGATCAATGAAAAGCTTATACAGCCAAGGTTAGGCACCCTTGAAACTGAGACAAGGGGGGCAGATGCCATCAATGAGAGAAACCCTGTCATAATTGTAGGATTCGGCGGCTTCGGCAGTATTATAGGCCGCCTGCTGAGGGCAAACGGCATCGGCATTACAGTCCTTGAGCTTGATTCTGACAAGGTTGATCTCCTGCGCAAGCTGGGGCTCAAGGTTTTTTACGGCGATGCATCGCGCTATGACCTTCTTCATTCAGCAGGGGCAGACAAGGCAAAGATCCTCATCCTTGCGATCGATGATCATGAAAAGATGATCGGGATCATTCATACTGCAAAAAAACATTTCCCCCATCTGATGCTTTTTGCACGGGCGTCCGACAGGACAGAGGCATATGAACTGTTAGACGCGGGCGTGAACCATGTGTACAGAGAAAAATTCGATA
>JAGSYM010000264.1 GCA_018262395.1 Nitrospirota bacterium
ATCATGCACAGCGTGCATAGCATTTCTTGCGATCAGATTATTCAGGATGTTTGCATGCACCTCAACTCCTGCCATCCTGTCCCTATGTTGTGTAAAAGGGGTTAACATTTTCTCCTCAAGCCCGGGGCTTGTTACGCCGACCAGAATGATTTTGTCGTGGAAAAAAGACTGCGGATACTTACCGCTGATTACATCAGATAATGAAACATGCTGAAAAGTTCCTGGTGGGCCAAAATAATTAATATTCATAGGATCCAATTGGAGAATCGTACGGGGAGCTGCAATTCCATCTGACATATCTGCAGTCCTCTGACGATTGCCCGCGGTATTGTCCGAAAGCTCATAGATTACAGACGTAAAAGAAGGCAATATTGTATCCCGGTAAGAGAGGGTATGGAAAACTTTTCTGATAACGCCGTCGATTCCCTGCTCAACGTGAATATGCCCGGTTTTCGCAGAAGATAACGTTTTTGTCGGATATGATATATTCAGCTGGCTTTCAATGTATACCGGCAACACAGCTCTGCCATGCTTTTTCATAGCAGTATCCAGGACAGCATCATCGTCCGACCTTTCGGCCATGATAATATCAATGCCGACAACTTTGGCTTCCTCGACAGCTTCAATCAGTCGGGCGTAAGATGCCCTCCTTATAGGCCATCTCCCTAACGCATCAAGCGTCTTCTCATCGATGGCAGCAATGATAATTCTTTTATCAGTCTCTAAAGGTCCCCTGACCCGAAAAGAAAGATCGTAGATGTAATGATCAATACCTTCAAAAAAACCAAGGTAATCTGAGAAGAGCATGAGAGAAATGCCAATGGATAGGATGAGAACATACCGCACAATACTCTTATGTGTCAGATGTAGTTTCACAGACAGAGCATTCTCAAGGTAAAACAGACCTTTTTCAAGGTAACAGCGAGAATATCAGGAATAAGGTACCGACGACTCCCAAAAACACGAGGAGAGAGCCCTCTTTTATGGTAAAACTCTGGGGTTTTGAAAACTTACCCTCGTATCCTTGCGGGTCAATCGCGCTCACACGGATATAATATATTCCTGAATCCACAGGTTTCTGAATTACGGTTTCCGGTTTCCCGAGACTCCTGTCGATCAGTACTAAGGAGAAATCCTGATCCCCAGCCATCTGGAAATGATAACTCATGCCCTCTCCAAGATCCTGCCATCTTATATGAATTTCCTTTTTATCCACCTCAGGTTTTTCGAGAGAAGGGGCCGGTGGGTGGGGAACTACGGCAAAGGGAATAGTGTCTGACCATGCACCCTCATAACCATCTTCGGCAACTGACCGAATCCTGAAATAATAGCTCCCATAATCAAGTTCTCGTGTCTTATAGGCAGTCCCCGCGATATCAGGATGCTCTTCAAGTATCCGATTAAACTCATGATCTCCGGCAATCTGCAGGTGATATGCTACCGCATCCATGACCGCCAGCCAATTGCATTGGAGCGATTTTTCCCTGTACTCTGCACTGCTTACAGGCAGACTGACAAAAGGTGGTAATGGATTCGTTCTCACCCGAATTTCAACAGGCTCTGATGGCAAACATTCCAGTCCGATTTCATCGATACCGAGTGCATGAAGAAAATATGTGCCATCATCCATATCCTGAATCTCAATGAGTTCACCCGGTTGCACCATCTTCTCGTATATACTGTCTTTCCCATCTCGATCCTTTGCTATCGAAATTCTATAAGAAACAGCTCCTTCAACCAGCTCAAATGCGAAACGGAGAGGCAGTTTGTTATAGATTGTGCTTGCCTGTTTCAGTTTTGGCGGAGGCAACAGTTTTTTGGGTTTTAATGGAGGTTCCCCTTTCCGAACAAGAGTCCCTTCACCTTCCGAAACAAGATATTTTTGCGTTGCTGCCTCGACATCTGTTTTCCCCTCTAATACTTCAGAACGTGTATGATCGTATGAATCAACGGAAGTTCTAAAAACAGTCCCTCTTGCTGCACAGACTGCTGAAGGGGTTTTGATCTCGAAGCGTGGTTCCCGGCCTGTAGCCTTCAGTATCCTTGTTATTGTCCTGCCTGTTTGAAGATACAGTCTCTGTTCATACGAATTACCTTTTTTTCTCACACTAAGGAACCCTACAAGAGTATTCGACTTTTGGAAGCAGGAAGACCCATTCTCAAAAACTATTTCGACAGCACTCTGATCACCTGTTCTTATTTTACTGCCTTCTTTAACCTGGTCATGAAGAAGAAGGGAAGCCCATTCTTGACCGTCTCTTGCCTGCATCGTGACATCTCCTTGTACAAATTCTACCACTCCGTCGCTCGGGATGCCGCGCAGAAGCCTTACCGGAATGACAATAATCTGATAGGGATGAATAAGATCGGGATTTTTCAAATGGTTTATACGAGCGACTTCCTTCCACCGGTGGGGATTTTCAAGATACTCTTCGCCGAGTTTAATAAGATAATCACCTTCTTCAACAACGATCTCAACAACCTCTTCATCAAACGCATAGGCAGATAGAGGGACAAAGAAGGCAAGTATTGAAAGGAGCACAAAGATAAGCTTGTTTTGTTTTTCTTTCTTAATCATAACTTATTAAATCCTTCTGAATATGGAAATACCTTCAGCTGTGAAAACGTTCATGGGGATGGAGAACAAAAAGGCCCGCGGTAGGTTCTGTATTCTGCATACGGAAAACAGGATTCAGGTTGATACTGATATGATGCACAACCACAGCATATGAGGAGGAGCAGAAGAAATGCCATAATTTTTAGCTTCATGATCTTCATTTCCCTTTCAATAAAATATGGTATACCATATCACAAAATACATGGTAAAAAAAGGGGAGAAGCCCCCGCAGTTACAAGTCCAGATTCAAAACCGATAAGGGATTGACGGAGATGTCCGATATCTTAACACCAAAATGGAGATGGGGACCGCTTGATCTCCCCGTAGAGCCCAGGAGCCCGATGACATCTCCTTTTGAAACTGAATCTGCACAACCAACACGCAACTGAGACAGGTGCATATACACAGTATGTATCCCTTGCCCGTGATCAAGGATGATCGTATTCCCTCCAAAGAACAGTTC
>JAGSYM010000030.1 GCA_018262395.1 Nitrospirota bacterium
AGGTCCTGAAGAAGGAGCGTCCAGCCGCCAAGGCCGGCCTCTGTAGCATCATAGATATTATTTATCGGATCATTGTCATTAAAGATAAGTACTGAAATCTGCGCTGCCGGTATGGGATTCTGATGCACCCTGACCGTGACCGCAGCCGTCTGGTTAGTCGCAACCATGGCTCCGCTGAGCGAAAAGCCCGCACCAGGGAGGACCGTCAGATAGTACTTGTTTGCAGGGTCATAAGAAGGGCATGCCGCAGTATTAATCGTAACACTGTCCGTGCCGGTACCCGTGCAGACCACTGGAGCATGGCTCTTGTGAATGCTGAGCCCTATGCTGTCAGGCACCCTGACGCCCGGAGGGCTCTGCACGGTATTGTCCTCTTCAAGGAGCCAGCGGAAGCCTCCTACCGTCACGTTACAGGTGTTCGCTGCATCGCACCCTATGACATCCAGTGTAAATCCTTCTGCCTCCGGTTGAAACGCAGGACCTGCCAGCAGAAAAAGCAGGGCCAATCCGGTAAATACGGACAATGAATACTTCTTCTTATGTCGCATAAGAAATTCCCCCTTTCAGGATAACGCATATATTTTGTCTAAAAAAACGGGTCCTTTTTTTCATATAATCAATTCCTCCACTCATAGATTTCCATAATCCTTTATATGTTTCTTATAGATGTCACATTCTTCATAATTCCCTCCGCAATACGTAATAACCTTATCCGAAGCATGACTATTCATTTGCGAGCAATAGCATTCCTCGAAGGGCTCTTTGATAAAGGGACATTTGGTCTTATCACATTTTTTTTTCATAATTTTTCCTTGTAATCAAATTACATACTTTCACAAGAACAATGCCACTATGAAAAAAAATTAATAAATATATTTCTTCTTTTAAATCGGTTAGTTACAGGCAAAATGATTCTGAGCGTGGTTTTGTACCCTGTGCCATGACACACACTTGCCTGACACACTATTGTGCCATGACGCACTTTCAGGCGTTACTTGTGGTTAATCCAATAAATGCGTTTTAATTCATATTATTCATAAATTTTCTACAAATCGTCCTGGAACAAGGCGGGATAGAGTATTTGAGCGGATTCTTTTTCCGACCTGCCGGCCGGCAGGCAGGCAGGCATTCCGACAGCATGTTTCTTTAGTATCAAGAGGCAAAAGTCCCGGAGCGCAGCGAGAATGTCCTCCCTGGCGGATTCGCTCGCCCCGGCGAGTCGCTGAGGAGACCGAGGCGAAGGCTCGCATGTTCTCTTCCGGTTTGTTCTCGACATGATTTATGAATATCTGGATTAAGAGAAAAATAACGGGGAAACCTGAATAAAAAGCCTTATCTGTGCCACCTTTGCAAGATATCGATGCCTCACAGGGTGGATATTTTCATGACAGGCTTTTGGACATCTTCAGGGGTCAGATTGGGGGATTATAAAGATAGTTTTTTCAGAGGTCTCCGTTGTAATAGC
The DNA here is from genome assembly GCA_018262395.1 of Nitrospirota bacterium. The sequence continues at coordinate 1,466 of JAGSYM010000030.1, forward strand.
AGTGTTTGGGTTAATCGCCTTCAGGTATGTTCAGGTCCTCTATCTTACGGTATATAGTCCGCCTGCTGATACCAAGAAGGCGCGCGGCCTTTGTCTTGTTGCCCCCTGTTTTCTTAAGGGCATCCTGGATCATACCAGCTTCATCACCCTCTGCCTCAGGAGATGAGGCAGACTGGTCTGCTCTCCGGGCATGGAGTTCATGAGGAAGATTGTCAGTACTTATAAGACTGTTACTCCGGCATACGACAAAGGCATGTTCCAGGGAATGCTCAAGCTCACGGACATTCCCCGGCCAGGAATAATTCATGAAAATTTCGAGCACCTCAGGGGAAACACCCTTTATCTGCTTATCAAACTTCTTATTTAATCTTTCGATAAAATGGCGGACAAGCAGGGGGATGTCTTCCGTATGCTTCCGCAAGGGAGGCAGCAGAAGCTCTACCACCTTCAGCCGGTAATAGAGGTCCTCCCTGAATTCACCTTTTTTCACTTTTTCATGCAGATCCTTATTCGTTGCAGCAACAACCCTTACATCTACTTTAACCGGAACAGAATCACCGACCCGTTCGAACTCCATCTCCTGAAGAACCCTGAGCAGTCGCAACTGTACACTAGGGGGAATGTCCCCGATCTCATCAAGGAATATGGTCCCGCCATCAGCTCTCTGGAACCTCCCCAGCTTGTCATGAATCGCACCGGTAAATGCCCCCTTTACATGACCGAAAAGCTCGCTCTCAAGGAGGTTTTCCGGAAGGGCCGCGCAGTTCACCTTGACCAGTGGTCCGCTGCTCCTCTCACCGTGGTAATGGAGCGCATCAGCGACCAGCTCTTTCCCTGTGCCGCTTTCTCCCAGAACGAGTACGGTGGTCTGAAAGTCGGCAAGCTGCTCGATGAGGCTGTATACCCTTTGCATCGACTCGCTTTTTCCGATCATGGCATGAAACTGTCTGCGTTCTTCCCTTTCCTGTTCGAGTGCGCTGATACGCGTCTCATCACGTATGATCATGACTACACCTGAAAATTTTCCCTGTTTGTCAAGAAGCGGCCAGGTCGATATATTGACGATCTGCCGTGGACGGTCCCTGTGCTGACATTCGACGCGGCCAAAGTCTACCGGCTCTTTCTTTTCGAGGGTCGCGGTGATGGCAGCGATGCACTTTTTTTGACAACCGGTCTGTATGAGCTGCATCGGACCTCCCCCTGCATCTTCTTTGGAATAGCCGCATATGCCACGGACCATGGCGTTCATCTCAATAATATGCATTGTCTTGTCCACCGTAAGAATACCGTCCTTGACGCTGCTGAAGATGGCTTCCAGGTTCAAGCGGTACTTCTCTTTCTCATCCAGGACCTGCTTATGCTTCAGGGCCACCTGAGAAATATGCACCAGCGCATTCTGTGTTATTGGTTTTGCTATATAGTCAAACGCCCCCAGCCGAACGGATTCCGAAGCTGTCTCGACCGTAGGGTAACCGGTAATAACAATAAAAGGACACTCGATCCGCCTTGCCTTTGCCTCTTTCAGCAAGTCCATGCCGGTCTTGTCACCCAGTATGATGTCTGAAAAAATTATGTCGTAGTCCGCTCCTTCGAGCCGGCCAACGGCTTCTTCAAAGTTTTTTGCAGTCGTAACCTCATGGCCTTCCTCGGAAAGGAAACTCTCAAAGGTGTAACGTATGCTCTCTTCATCGTCGACAACCAGGATCTTTGCGGTCATATCACCCCTCATACGCAGGGAGAAGCACCCTCACCCGTGTATACAGCCCTTCCCTGCTCTCGATCTCTATTTTACCACCATGATCGCTGATAATGCCGTGGCTGATGCTGAGTCCGAGACCGGTACCTATATTCACCGCTTTTGTAGTAAAGAAAGGGTTCATCGCTTTCTCTATCACATCTTTGGGGATTCCGGTGCCATGGTCTTCAAAAACCAGGCATACATACCGCTGGCCGTCAGCGATTTTTTCCTCCCCGCGGATGATAAGAACCTTGTCGGGGTCTGCCTGAGGATATTTCTCATTCAGCGCATAGCGGGCGTTATTGATGATATTCAGAAATACCTGCTGCAGCTGCTGAGGATGGGCCCTGATCTTCGGCAGTCCTTCAGGCAAAAGTATCGTCAGACCGATTGCATTCTTCTTCAGATGCACTTCGGTAAGAGAAAGGGTGTCAAGGAGGACTGCAGAGACAGGCACGGGGACTTTCTCTTCTTTTCTTTCCCGCGCAAAGGAGAGGAGGCTCTTCACAATAAATGCTACCCGTTCCCCCTCTTTGATAATCCGCTCTGACACGTCACGCTCACGGCTCCCCTCTTGTGTCCTGTTCCTCAATATCTGGGCATAATTGATAATGCCGTTTATCGGGTTGTTGATCTCATGCGCAACGCCGGCCGCCAGTTCACCGATCGACGCCAGATGGTTCGCCCTCATCCTCTGGGCCTGCATCAATACCTTCTCGGTGATATCCGTACTGACCTCCATAACGCTTTTCACCTTTCCCTGTATATCCTTGATGGGATAGGCCCTGGATGACCAAAGCCTCCCGTCAGGGGTGGATATCTCGGCAACTCCGGGCTCGCCGGTGGAGAAACTCTTGACGACCGGACAATCATTACAGGGTATTTTCTGGCCGTGCCACAGGGTATAGCAGTAGTGGTCGGTTATATCGACTTCATCTTTTAGCAGCGGAGCGAGCGCTACCCGGTTGACCCACAATACTTTAAGGTCTGGCGACATAAGCACGAGTCTGTCCGGAATCACATTCAGCAAGGTATTAAACTCCTGGGAAAGCTCCCGGAACTTCTGCTCGCTCGATTGAAGGGCCTTTGCTGTCTGCTGATGCTTCAATGCCTCTGCATGCAGATTATCCACGGCTGAGGCAAGCTCTTCAGTACGTTTGCTGACCAATACCTCAAGCTGCTCCTTATAAGCCTGCAATTCCTCTTCCGCCTTCTTGCGCTTGGTAATATTGGTGAACGATGCCATAATGCATATCGGTTTTCCATCATTGTCTATTACCAGATGCGCGGACAATTCAACAGGGAAAAGTGACCCGTCCTTCTTTCTGGCAATCCGTTCCCCGGTCCATAAGCCGCTGCTTCTTATCGCATGCAACACCTCGCTGACTTCCTCAGCGGACCTCCCCAGGATAGTCGCCGGCTTTCCGAGCAACTCCTCTTTGCTGTATCCCCAAAGCGTGACAAGAGCCTGGTTAACATAGGTAATGTTACCGTCGAGATCACCGATGCCCATAGGGTTTATCGACGACTCAATAGCACTTTCTTTCACCTTAAGCACCTCGGCTGTCCTTTTCTGTTCCGAGATATCGCGGGAAACATGGACACATCCCTGCAGGGCGCCATCATCGTCATACAGGGGAGAGACGCTCACAAGGTAAAAGGCATCGAGGGTCTTCTCATACAGCTCAAGGGTATGTTCCTTTCCGTCCAGCATCATCTTCGCATGGGGGCAGGAAGCGACCGGCATCTCAGAAGTATGAAAAACCGCGTGGCATTTTTGCCCGAGAATTTCCCGGGGCTTGCGGCCCATCTTATCTGCCATGGCTTTGTTTACGCGGGTTATGCGGTGGTCCTTATCGATGACCGCAATGAGGTCAGGGATAACATCAAAGGTATGCTCCCATTCAGTTTTTGCATGGACAATTGCCTTCTCAAACTTCATCTTTTGGTGCTCCCGGAAGAGGAGCCCTGCTATTGCAACAGAAAGGATCGCAATCCAGGATGCAATCATCCCCGAGAAGAGTCTGTTCGTATTGACATCATTGCTATTTGCAAGGGCTTCAATCTTATCATCAATGCCATTCGCCTTTATAAGGAATTCACTATAGACTGCGTTCAACTTCAGGTCAATGCCCGATGACTGCGCTTCAAGACCTTTCAGAGCTCCTTCGCGGTATGAGTCAACCAAAACTCCGAGGTCCTTCACTTCTTCTCTGAGACCTGCATCCTCAAGGGGTTTTGTCCTGAGACCATAACTGGTGACCCCTCCGGCAAGCAACGTCTGTATCATCGCAGACGCGTTGTTCACCCGCAACAGGCCCTCGGGGAGTTCTCTTGCAACGTTGCCTTCAATATGCTCTTCGATAATAAGATGGGCAATTGAGATTTCAAGCTGAATCTCGTGGATAATTTCAGAATAAAGATGATTGAGGCGCCTCTGCTGGCCTATGTTCTCGGCAAAAAACATCAGACCGATCGAAAACAATCCCATGATGAAAACAATGACCGGCAACATCCAGCGGTAGTGCCTGCTTTTCTCTCTGTAAGACCCGTTTATCTGGTTATTTTTCATTGCTGATCATTATGGGAAACAAGCGCATGAGGACTTACGTGACAGAGCCGTCTGAACTCTCAATGTTGTAATGACATGTGGACATACCCGAATATTTTCTTTCCCCGCCTCTCCGCAAAGGGTCGAATGAAAAAATTACCTGGTGGGCGATACTGGGTTCGAACCAGTGACCCCTGCCGTGTGAAGGTGTCTCTGTTAACCCTTCGGGTTTATTGTATCTTTTTAAATCATTACAAATCAATTGTCTGAGTAAAACAAAGGGAAAGGGGGTTCATGCCCTTTTCCCTTCTTTTTTGCCTGTCTACTATACAAAAAGTATACAGTGGGGCTTTGCGTGATACACCTCCAACTAAACGCGTTTCAAAAAGATGAAACGGTGAGGTATGCCGGAAGAAATATGCTTGCAGGCAGGATGCAAAAAACACCGACTACTCAACGTGTTTCACAAAGGTGCAACGCTGAAGATTTACCGGAGAAATCCGCGGTAACGATAAAAACGTGAGAGCCCCGGATTATCCGGGGCCTTCTCTAAACGGGGCATATTGTACTTAGGGACATGGAACAAGACTAAGAGGTTCACCGGGTAAAATAAGATGCGTACCATTACTGTTGTGGAATACTATATCATCTGTGCCTGAAAAGGTAGGACTGGTTAGGTCGATTACTATGCTATGAAGCTGTCCTACATATGGACTGAATGCGGCGCCTTCACCAACAAAAAGCTTGAGGTTACTTCCAATTATGATGCCCCCACCGGACATAACTCTCCCAGCATTTGCCGTATTCATACCGGTGACCGTTGCGGTAATGAAGCTACCCTCGCCAATAATTTCGAAGTTCCATACAAATAAGTCACTATGGTTCGTGAGTTTAAAACAGAACTCTCCAATAAAAGTTCCAGCATTTGCGCATGGAGGGGTCAGAAGCATTACGACACAAACGGCAAAGAAAATCAAAAACGGTACTTTTTTCATTTTTTTCCTCCTTGTTCTTTAATGGATATTACATGGTCCCCGCCGATAACTCTGTATCTGCTATGCCAGTTGACTGAAGCTCACATTACTCACTACCTGCCTCTTTTATATCACATATCCCACTATCTTCTTATTTTCAATGTAGTACAGAATGCTGCCCCTGTCAAGTGCACCAGATACACCGCATAAGGATGCGCCATCGCATAGGGTTCGCATTTGCTATTTGTGATTGCTGATCCTTCCAGACCGCGAGAAATTTGAGCCGGGTGTTACAAATGAAAAGTCACGCCCACGATCTAAGCCTGCTTCGTTTGTCAGGAGGGGTTATAGATTGTTATCAAAAGTTGAAACTCTTGAGGAAGAACACGGCGATGCCATTTTGTCCGAGACCATTTCAGGTTGTGATGATTCCCATTAGAAATATGCTACATCCTGAAAGGGCATGGGAAGCATTATTACAGGAAGGACCTGATGTTCTTCCCGCTTAAATTTCTGCTGAATACCATACATAACATACCTGTCTCCAAATTATATCACTGGTGTTTAGTACAGGGGTAGTAAACATGCTCTACTTCACCTCCAACTAAACGCGTTTCAAAAAGATGAAACTGTGAGGGATGCCGGAAGAAACTTGCTCAGCCTTGTACCGTGATATAATAAGCGAAGAGACATTATGTTGCCCCTTAATGGAGACAAAAGGAGACATCAACGGAAAAAATCTATCACCCCTTTTGCGTACCGTGGCCCACTTGATGTCTCCGGCATACAGATTGGTATAATCACTAATATAAGCGATTCTGGAATGTGTATCTATTCAGTCGCCAACCACAGCGAAGGTGAAATTATAGAAATCAGGAGCTCATTTCCCGTGCCATATTTGTGGGCAGCGGTAAAATGGGCTAAGAAAGATGCAGCTGATCTCTACAAGATAGGACTAATGTTTATTGAATAGTCTGCGCTTCTCCGTCCGATCCTATTTCTTTTCCAAAAAGCAGAGTTCACCTCCGAACCCGCAGTCATGAAAAAGTCCGACCATTATCGATTTTGTGTAGTAATTGAGGCTTAATACTAAAAACGTGGGTCTAAAAATGCAGGATTACCTTTTAAAAAACCACAGAGGCTATTCCCTGTCGCCTCGATTAAATTATAGTGCGTCTCATCTTCTTATTTATGCGGTAGGAAGGGAGTTGTTATTAAAAGTTGCACTTGATCCACCCGGCGGGGACTCCTTTCCGGTGAGCCTCATCTTCCAAATCGCTAAGGCGACCCTCGGCTTCTCTTAGCTTCAGCCTGCGCACATTCAGCCTTTCCTGTGAGCCCGAATTGGGGAGTTCTATCTTGTCGATATCTTTTCCCTTCATGTCAGGGTATTCATCTAAAATCTTGTCAATTTCCATCTTTATATCGGAGATTGTCCTGTTAATAGTGGTTCCCTGGCGGCACCAGTATTCTTTATCCTGAGTTTCCCTATCCTCGCTCTTTTTCTCATCAGATATCTTATCTGAGACCTTCGGCGCTGTCTCCTCGCCGTTTTTGTTGGGCGTCCCTAATTTTTCGAGGTCCTCGTTGTTGTACTTGCCCGGCCCTGTATGTTCCGCAAAAGCGGTGCTATAACATAAAATACCTCCAATGATAACTGGAACAATAACGAACATTACAAGCTTTTTCATTATTTCCTCCTCCGCAGACGACCTTTCCCTCTTAAACGGGTGTCCCTGCTAATTCAATCATGTAAAGCGTTAATCACCTTGTCAATCTCACAGTTGCATAT
>JAGSYM010000265.1 GCA_018262395.1 Nitrospirota bacterium
TATCTTTCCCTGTCCTTCCCGCCATGCCATCTCAATGGAATCTGACAGCCTCGGTTCGTCTCTTATCACCAGTCTGTCGAGAACGATATCAAGTGAAGGGTAATCAGTTCGGGGCAGTTCATTCATATCAATAGTTTCATCTCCATACCAGACCCGATAAAAACCCCTCTGCTTAAGCTCTTCTGCCAATGCCGTCGAGCGGAACATAATTACTGCCTTGCTTCCGGGGTATTTTTCAAGGAGCTCTGCGCTAATCTGCGACGGGTCCCACTTTCTTATTTCCGTGCTGCAACCCGGGCAAAAAGGCGTTGCGATCTTCGCGTAGAGCAATCTGAAAAGTTCGTTAAGTTCTGTCAGGGTCCCGACGGTTGAACGCGAGCCGCGCACCGGATTCTTCTGTTCAAGTGCTATGGCCGGTCTGATGTTTTGAATGGAATCGACATCAGGCCGGTCAAGCTTTTCGAGGAAGAGCCTGGCGTAGGTGGAAAGGGATTCTATAAAACGCCATTGGCCCTCGGCAAAGATCGTATCAAAGGCGAGCGAAGACTTCCCTGATCCTGAAACTCCGGTGATCACAATGACCTTGTTGTGGGGAAGACAGAGGTTGATATTCTTGAGGTTATTCTGCCGTGCGCCTGTAATAATCAGTTCATCTTTGGACATTTTTATATTTTAACATAGAGGGCAAGGCAGAGACGTGAAGTAAACAAACGGTAACAAACCGACATCAGACAGCAGGTTCATAAGTGATATTTTAAAAAAATTCAATGATGTATAATATCATAATTGAACCATGTCAAAGATATTGAAAACAATTAATTTTTCTCTTTTTTTCATATGGATCGCCTTGATATCTCTTCTCTTGTATAGAAATTATGAAGGCACCCCTCTGGAAAAGACTCAGGCACTAAAAGGAGCTATTGATAAAGCCACGTACTGGTACGACATTTACCATGCTCGACAAAAGATAGGTTTTGCAAGCACTACTTACGAGAAGGTAGGGGATGAAATTATCATCAGAGATGAACGTGAAATCAAGGTTATAAAGGATGGGCAGGACGATCTTCTCACGACGAAACTCAAATGTATCAGCAATGCTCAATACTCAATAAAATCCTTTGAGTTTGCCTCTCATTTTAAGGACAAAAAGGGGATTAAGGCGACCGGGGAGGTCGAGGCAGGCAATATATTCTTTTTGCTGGAATCCCCTGAAAAGAGAAAGACATATACAACACCAACCAATGGCAAGGATTTTCATCTTTCGACGACATTTATCCCTGCCCTTATTCAAAAAAAACCAGTTCCCCACTCTCTATTTACCGTTCCTGTTTTGGACATCAACAGCCTTTTGGTTAGTGATGTTAAGATAGTAATGGAAGAAATAAGGCCTGTAAAAATCGGGACGGATATACGGAGCTTTTACAAATTCAGCTCTGGCACTACAGTCTGGTGGGGCAATGAAAGTGGCATCCTTACCAAGGAGGAAACTCCAAACGGCCTTACGCTTTATTCAGTCCCCGCACCGTTTGTGCAAGATTATACGGAAAAATTGTTTATGGACTATACAAAATTGCCCTTTATTCACTCAAACAAGTTGCTCTCCGATCCTGAAAAATTAACCCGGCTGAAGGTAAAAATAAAAGGCTTTACATTAGACCAAAAACTATACAAAAACAGCATGGCAAGGCTCGAAAATGATATCCTTGTCATAGCGAAAAAAGAGGCATCGCAGTTGGCTGAAGTGTCATTCAGGCTTCCCTATGGAGGGGATATCGCTAGCCGGTACCTGAGTCCAGATGCCTGGGTCTCCAGCGAGTTCAAACCATTGCATGATACGGGCGTCATCTATGCCAGGACTAATAAGAATGATGCGTTCCTGTTTGCCCGGTATCTGACCGGTTATGTATTCGATCTCATAAAAGCAGAGCCTATGTTTTTCATTACAGATGCCGAGACTATTCTTAAATCACTCCGGGGAGATTATGCAGAAAAAAGCCTTATGTTTGCATCTTACTCACGTGCAGGTGGATTACCCACACGCCTTGTCGGCGGATTGGTATATGCACATGGATATTTTTACTTCCACATATGGCCCGAGGTCTGGCTTGCACAATGGGTCCCCGCTGATCCGACCTTTTATCAGTTCCCCGCTGATGTGACTCACATACCGCTCAGGGAAGGTACCATAAAGGACGTTATTTCGCTTATCGATGACCTGAAAGGTGTCAACATCGAAATTATGGAGGCATTATGATCGAAATACAGAATTGCACAAAACAATATGGAGACCTTGTCGCGGTGAACAATCTCTCCTTCAGTGTAAAAGGATCCGAAATATTCGGCCTCTTAGGCCCTAACGGAGCCGGGAAATCAACAACTATTAAAATGATGGTGGGCCTGCTGAGACCGGATTCGGGCTCTGTAAAGATCGGGGGTTACGACATCAGTCAGGACCCTGTCAATGCAAAAAAAATATTGGCTTATGTGCCTGAAAAGGGTTACATCTACGAAAAACTGACCGCATGGGAATATCTGACTTTTATTTGCGGGCTTTACACCATGGAGAAAGAAAGATTTAATATAAATGCTGCCGAATATTTGGAAATATTCGGGCTTTCTGAGTGGAAAAATGAATTGATCGGCAATTTTTCGATGGGAATGAAGCAACGGCTCCTGCTAACCTCGGCATTTATGAGAAATCCGGGGGTCATTATCCTCGACGAACCGCATAACGGTCTCGATCCTAAAGGTGTAAAATTATTAAAGGATATTCTTTTCAAACTCAGAAACGAAGGGACTACTGTTATCCTCTCTACGCATATCATTGCGATTGCAGAGCAGATCTGCGATAAAATCGCTATAATGAACAGGGGGGCGGTAGTCGCTCAGGGCACCAATGAAGACCTGAGGCAATATGCAAAGTCTTCTGATAAAGATCTCGAAGATATATTCCTCCGCTTAACTTCTGATTATGAAATTCCCGGGGGCCGATGATGAAGGAAATATCGGTCCTTCTTGCCCCCTTTTTTTGGTCTGCAAAAAATGACGTCCTCAGGTTTTCCC